>DATJYH010000427.1:0-7813 GCA_035499675.1 Puia sp. | reverse complement strand
ACGCCTACACGGGCGGTTCATGCTTTTGATGATAGACCGCGGAAAAATCCCCGATCACCGAAATCCCTTTGCGGTTAAACGAAAGGCGGGGAAGCATCAGGTCATCAACATCACTTTGCAGCACTTTCCGGGTAAAAGGGTTCAGGGTACCGCCGGGTTGAAGGGGGAGCGCAGTTGGATCGTATTGAAACTCCGGGTCGCAAATGGTTCCCCGCGGGTACATGATGCCCGGCTGTCCTTTTCCGCGAATATCCAGCACCGCGGGGTGTTCCAACCCCAGCGTGTGTCCGTACTCGTGTGCAGCGGTGGTTGAGTTATTGATCAAATTACCGAGCTTGAAATACCCGGTATTGCTTTTCAAACCATCTACAAACGAAATATCACTGGCGGAAAATGCTTCGATGCGGAAGAAGTTGCTGGCCGGGTCGTTGTTGTACCAAACGGTTTCCGGCGCGAGGCCTGGTTCCCAGTGGCCTTCAATATTAAAACGTACATCGTACCATTCCCGCCTGATAAAGACCCTGCCTGCAGGTTCGTTCCAATAGCGGGCGATGTCTGCTGCCACCTGTTCCGACAATATTTTCGTGGAAGCATCGCCGTAAAAATAAAAAACGGAGCGTATGCTGAGCTGGTGCCGTAAAGAATCCAATTCTACTTCCCCCATGGCTATGGTAATGTGATGATGCTGATGGGCAAAACAATCTGGGGTTCGAGACCCGGGAACGCCAGGCAGGTGCCTTTCCCGCCCGCAAGTAATTTATAACGGGGATGCACATCTAAATATGCCGGTCAAACCTGCTCTCCTAATTGCGGACGGGCTTTCCTCCTTTTATCACACTTTGAATCCTTTCGAGAGTTTTCTTTTCACCACAGAGGCTGAGAAATGCTTCGCGTTCCAGGTCCAGCAGGTATTGCTCATTGACGAAAGACGGTTCGGTCAAATCGCCTCCACACATTACATAGGCGAGTTTGCGTGCAACCAGGGCATCGTGGTCGGTGGCATAGTTGGCACGCCACATGCCGTTGATCCCTGAATAAAGGGCCCCCAAAGCCAGGCGACCCAGCACCCTGATGTCCGTGCGTTGGACGGGCGTAACATAACCATCTTCATACAATTCAAGCACCGACTGCTTGGCTTCGGCGATCCTCCTTCCCTGGCTGATGCTGACCATATCTTTCCCTTTTCGCAATATCCCCAGCTCAAAAGCTTCATAGGCCGACGTGGATACTTTGGCGGTTGCGATGGTGAAAAAACGATTTTTAAGTGTGATGGTCTCCGGTTCGTCTTCGTGCATTTCATCTGCTGCACGCAGTACGAATTCCTTGGTTCCGCCCCCGCCGGGGATGAGGCCTACGCCGAGTTCGATCAGCCCGATATAGGTTTCAGCGGCGGGTACCACCCGGTCTGCATGCAAACTGATTTCGCAGCCGCCGCCCAGGGTCAGGCCATGGGGCGCTACTACTACGGGCACCGACGAATAACGGATGCGCATGGTGTTATGCTGGAACATCCGCACCGCCATGTCGAGTTCATCAAATTCCTGTTCCACGGCCAGCATAAAAATCATTCCCACGTTTGCGCCCGCAGAAAAATTTTGTCCTTCGTTGGCGATGACCAGTCCCTTATATTTTTCTTCAGCCATCCCGATGGATCGCTGTAAACCTTCAAACACGCCTCCGCCGATGGTGCCCATCTTGGTGTACCACTCCAGTCCCAGCACCTCATCTCCCAAATGATACAAACGGCAGTCACCGTTTTTCCAGACGGTCTGGTTCTCGAAGTTCTTCATCACCAGGAAGGCCGCTGATTTCTCAGCGTCATCTCCTGTGGCCGAAGCATAGCCGCCTTTTGCAGGCGAATAACAAAGCCTGCTCCCATTCTCCACTTTATAAAATGAGGTGATTCCTTTGGCCAGCATATCATCCACCCAAGCCGGTAAGGAATAGCCCGCCTCGCGCATTTTGGCAAGCGTGGGCGCCACACCGGCCACATCCCAACTTTCAAAGGCTCCCAGTTCCCAGCCGAATCCAGCCATCATCGCATCATCTACGCGATAAAGTTCATCGGATATTTCAGGAATACGGTGAGCTATATACGAAAACAGTCCATAATGCAGGTGGCGATAGAACTCCCCGGCCTTATCGCTGCCCTGGAGCAATGCTTTCAGCCGGGTCCTCAGGTCGTCGATGGGTTTTGCCGCCTCTACCGAAGCAAAGCGGGGTTTTGCCCGGGGCTTGTATTCAAAGGTTTTCAGGTCCAGCGTAAAAATCTCTCTTTCTCCCTTCGGTCCCTTTTGTTTCGAGAAAAAGCCCTGGCCGGTTTTGTCACCCAGCCATTTATTGGCGACCATTTTGTCGAGCCAGGCGGGAACCTGGAAAATATCCCGGGCTTCATCAGTCGGACAGTTCTGGTATACCCCCCTCGCAACATTCACCAGTGTATCGATCCCCACTACATCTGCCGTGCGGAAGGTGGCGGATTTAGGACGACCGATGATCGGGCCGGTCAGCGCGTCCACCTCATCAATGGTCAGGCCCATTTTATCCATCAGGCTGAAAACCGACATGATCCCAAACACACCGATACGGTTGGCAATGAAAGCAGGCGTATCCTTACAGAGCACCGTGGTTTTTCCCAGGTACAAATCGCCGAAATGCAACAGGAAGTTGACAACTTCGGGATCGGTATACGGGGTGGGGATGATCTCGAGTAACCGCAGGTATCTTGGGGGATTAAAAAAATGGGTACCGCAAAAATGTTTTTTGAAATCATCGCTCCTGCCTTCGGTCATCAGGTGGATGGGTATTCCTGATGTGTTGCTGGTGATGAGCGTTCCGGGTTTGCGATATTTCTCCACCTCGGTAAAAACAGATTGTTTGATATCGAGTCTTTCCACGACCACCTCAATAACCCAGTCATAACCTGCAATGTCCTTCATATTGTCCGTGAAGTTGCCGGTACTTATTTTTTTGATAACGTCCTTCGTATATACCGGGGAAGGATTTGATTTGATGGCCGCCGCCAGGGCATCATTGACGATCCTGTTTTTTACAGCGGGATGATCAAGCGTAAGGTTTTTACTTTTTTCCGCATCTGTCAGGCTTGTCGGTGCAATGTCGAGCAATAAAACCTGGATCCCGGCTCCTGCAAAATGACAGGCAATCCTTGATCCCATAACACCACTGCCAAGTACCGCTACTTTTCTGATGATTCTTTTCATATGATTGTTGTTTTCTGGATAATGCCCGGCTCCGGCAACGATATTACCGAACCCGGACATGGATAAAACCCTTCGCAAATTAAATATTCAAATGATCCCAGTTGTTTTTCAACCCAATCCCTTTTACGGGTGGCAATTAGTTAGTTAAACAACTATTTGGCTGTGAAGGTAGGGATTTTAAAATTTTTACCCGCAGTCATTTGAAATATGGCATCTCTTGTTCCCGGGCGGGCAAACGGACAAAGTTTTATTTAATGACGATGACATCGTTCAACCGATATTGGTCCTGCGCTACCCAAACCGCCCTGGTTACCCCGGTTTCCCGCATGTCCTGCCTGGCGGCTTCATAGGAAGCTGCGATGCTGATATTCCTGCCGGCATAGTATTCTATCATCGGCGCCGGCTTTTCAAGTGGTGCATAAATCTTGTAGTCAGGTGGGATGTTCCTGATGTGCTCTCCGGAAAGCCTGAAAGTGTCATAGGGCATTCCATCCCGGGAAATATTTCCGGGCCGGTTGATGAAATAATATTGCACAAGCGTTGCCACCAGGTATCCGGCCATGATGCGATGCGTGGTCCGTTTATTGAGCAACGGCACCATCCATTTTGCGCCCAGCCAGGCCAACAGGGGCGACCAGGGCATCAGGGAGAATTCGTGTTCATAGGACCATTCCAGGAAGACCAAATTATATAAGAGGACTCCCCAGCTGTAGAGCAGGACAAAAATCCGTTCTTCACCCGAAACCCTGGGCAGTCTTTGTTTGTATTTCAGCCAGACATAAGTTATTACCAGCAGCAGCAACAAGGGCAGGTAGGCCGTAACGCCATGGAAAGACAGCAGGTGAAACAACATGCGGGGAAAAGCGACCGACTGATTTGGGATGCCCCTGAAAAGGAAGCGCGCCTTCCAGTAAGCCATGACTGCCCCGGTGCCATCGATGGAACTGAACTGGGCCCATAACAGGGTAATGCCCATCAGGACGCTGAGTAAAATGGAAAGCGCCAACCACCCGTATCGTTTATCCTTTTTCCAGCGATTCAATGCCATACATGTAGCCACAAAACATAAAAACAATGCCAGCCAGTCGAAATACAGGAATAAAATGATCAACAAACCGAGCATGACCAGCCACCCCGGGCGGATCCGTGCCGGGCCCGATAGCATCGGGAGCAACAGCAATAGTAAAGACAGGACCATGGGCATGACGATCACGGTATGCGTATACCCATTACCGGTATACCAAAGCATCCCGGGTGTGAACAGGAACAGTCCGCAGGCGATGGATACCCGAAAGTACCTGCGGTCGGATCCCGGCGGGATGAGTTGTTCACAAAGACGGAAGAACAATACGACGGATAGCAGGTTTATCAATATATTCACTACCCTCAGGTACCCAGGCATGGCAGGAAGATGAAACAGCTGGTACAAAAAATAAGGAAGGATATACCAACCCGGGCCCAGCGACAAATACCAGCGGTCCCCATTTTTGTTTACATACACATCGCCGGTTTTGTATTTATCGCCGGGGTGCTGGAAATTGAGAACGGGTATATAATGAAAATGTTCACCCCCTCCTCCCTCCCGCCAGGATTCCATATTGATCAGGATGAGGGCCGTCATGAATTCATGATGCTTGGACACAGGACGTGAGAGGTTGGGCAGACGTACCAGCAGGGCTGCCAGCAATAAAAGGGACACAATGAGCATGGCCCGGGTCCTGGTCATATTTTCTGCAGCAGTAAGACTCATTGTTGATTCATCGCCAGTTGGCGGTCAGTTTGGTGAAACGGCCGTGGCTACTGCGCTCCAGTCGATATCCTGTTTCCCTTCGTTGACCAACCGTTGCATATTTGTTTGCAGCAGCAAAGCCAGTGGCATGGATACCCGGACTGAGGCTGCCTGTTGCAAGGCCAGGTTGACATCCTTCAAACCCAGTTTAGCAGTAAAGGCTGCGGGTTCAAACTTTTTCTGCAGGATGATATTCGAGTAGTTCTGGTAAACAGGCGTCGCGAAAAGTGTCTGCGTAAACATATTCCACATAAGTTGTGGGTCCACCCCGCTTTGGCGCGCCAATGCAATGCTCTCCCCGATGGCTTCCAGCGCGGACGCGATCAGAAAATTACCGCAGAGTTTGATGGTGTTGGCGGCGGTCAGGGAGTCACCAAAATCCCATATCCCGGCGGCGCCGGCATCTTTCAGTACAGGCGCTGCCTGTTCCCGGATTTTTTCATCACCGCTCATCACCACATTCAGCTTCCTTGCCACCGCTGCTTCCGGTCGGCCAAATACCGGGGCGGCCAGGTAATGCTGTTGTTTTTGCCGGTGTAGTTCATGCAATTCCTTTGCAGTTTCCGGAAGTATGGTGCTCATGGAAATATGGATGGCGCCGGGTTGTAGCCCGTCGAGCAGCCCGTTGGATACCACTGCTTTTAACGCGGCATCGTCCGATACCATCGTAAATACCACACTACATTCTCTGGCCAGGGATACAATGCTGTCGGCTACATTGGCTCCCAGGGCGGCCAATGCCGTTGTTTTGGAAGCCGTGCGATTGTACACAAATACTTTCCGGCCGCTTTGCACAAGATTGACGGCAATGGGCGTGCCCAGGTTACCCAGGCCAATAAAACCAACGGTGGCGTTCATAATTTATTTTTTAAGATGATTCAGACGAATCCATAACGGCAATGCTCAACTGACGGTACTACCCGCATCGGTTGGGTCATCGGGACTTACAAAATGCAGCCGGCCCTCCTTGTCTTCTGCCATCAGGATCATGCCGTTGCTTTCAATACCTCTCATTTTACGTGGGGCGAGGTTGGCCACTACAACCACCTGTTTCCCGATGATTTTTTCGGGCGAGAAGTGTAACGCAATCCCGGACACAATGGTTCTTTTTTCTGCACCCAGGTCGATTTCCAGTTTCAGGAGTTTGTCGGCCTTTTCCACTTTTTCCGCTGCGACAATCGTGCCCACTTTAAGATCCAGTTTGGCAAAGTCATCGTATTGAATAACCGCTTTCATGTCGGGGGTTGATTTTTTTTCTTCTGTCTTCTTTTGATCGATTCCGGCACCAACCGGATTGATCAAACCGGCCCTCAGCTTCTCTACCTGTTTATTGATCTCTTCGGTCTCTATTTTTCGGAACAGCAACTCGGGCGCACGCAGGCTGTATCCAACGCTCAGCAACTTAAGCTTACCGGCATTTTCCCAATCCAGCATCTTGTCCACCACTTTCATCATGTGCAGCATTTTGCGCGCTGTACCGGGCAGGAAGGGGTTGATCAGGACGGCCAGGTTGGCGGTCAGCTGCAGGCAGAGGTGCAGACAGTTGTCAATCAGTTTCTGATTGTCGCTGCTGCTGGCTTCCACTTTATCAGCCGATACCTTTTTCCAGGGTTCCTTGTCCTGGAGATATTTGTTTCCCTTCCTCGACAGGTCAATGACCTCAAACAGGGCATCGCGAAACTTATATTGTTCCAGCAGATCTTCCACCCGGGTCCGGATACCCTGGATATCACGCATCAGTGACTGATCCGTTTCGTCCAGCACATCATTGTGCAGCGGAGGTACCTTGCCTTTGCACAGTTTGTGCATCAACACAAAGGTCCTGTTTACAAAATTCCCGAAGATGGCCACCAGCTCACTG
Organism: Puia sp.; assembly: GCA_035499675.1. Taxonomy (GTDB): domain Bacteria; phylum Bacteroidota; class Bacteroidia; order Chitinophagales; family Chitinophagaceae; genus Puia. The sequence goes on along the minus strand of DATJYH010000427.1, from coordinate 942 downwards.
TTGTTCCGGTCCTGGAAATCCTTCCAGGTAAAATCGTTGTCCTTGGTTTCCGGGGCATTCGCGCATAATACATACCGTAATACGTCTTCGCATCCCGGGAAATCCTGTAGGTATTCGTGCACCCATACCGCCCAATTGCGGGAGGTCGAAACTTTCTCGCCCTCAATATTCAGAAACTCATTGGCAGGCACATTGTCGGGCAGTACATATCCCCCATGCGCCTTCAGCATAGCGGGGAAGATGATGCAATGAAAAACAATATTGTCCTTCCCGATAAAGTGAACCAGCTTGGTATCTTCTTTACACCAGTAGTCGGCCCATTTGTCGCTCAGTTCCCGGGTGGCGGAAATGTAGCCGATGGGTGCATCAAACCATACGTACAATACTTTTCCCTCCGCACCGTGCAGGGGGACTTTTACACCCCAGTTGCTGTCCCGGGTCATGGCACGGGGTTGCAGTCCATTGTCCAGCCAGCTTTTACACTGACCGTAGACGTTATTTTTCCACTCGGTGTGTCCCTCGAGTATCCATTGTCTCAGCCATGCTTCGTATTGCTGCAACGGGAAATACCAGTGCGTGGTTTTTTTTCTTACAGGAACGGCATCGCTCAATGTACTTCGTGGGTTGATCAGTTGATCCGGGCTCAGGGAAGAGCCGCAGCGTTCACATTGGTCGCCGTACGCATTCGGATTTCCGCAGACGGGGCAGGTGCCCGTAATATAACGATCGGCCAGAAAGGTCCTGGCCTTTTCATCATAGTATTGCTCGGTCTCTTTTTCTTCAAAACAACCGTCGTCGTACATTTTCCTGAAAAAAGCGGCGGCGGTTTCGTGGTGCACTTTGTTGGAAGTCCTTGAATAGATGTCGAATGAAATATTCATCTGTTCAAAACTCTCTTTGATGAGGGCATGGTATTTGTCCACCACCTGCTGTGGTGTTATA
>DATJYH010000426.1:0-8047 GCA_035499675.1 Puia sp. | reverse complement strand
CCACCACACATCGTAGGTTATTCCCAAAAAAGCTCCCATCTGCAGAGATTTAATGACTCATGATCGGGTTGTCTCTTTTTGACCCTTCTTCAATCGTTTCCATGGATCCATAGTCCACAGGCCCGTGTTGGATCTTCCGGTTCAGCAGGAAAATAAAAAGGATAAAAAGCAACACATATACGATCGTAAATAAAATTAGCGAAAAGACGATCTGGTTAGCAGTAACTGTTTTCGACAAAGCATCCGATGTTTTCAGCAGGCCATACACTACCCATGGCTGCCGACCGATCTCAGCAGTGAACCAGCCCGCCTGGTTGGCAATCTGTGGCAACAATACGGCCCACACAAAACATTTCATCGGCCATTTTTTATCAAACAGGCTTTTTCTCCACCACAACCAGGTGCCCAACAAAGACAGCCCGATCATGAGGCAGCCCGACAGGATCATTAGATGATAAAATTGAAAAACCGTATTCACCTGCGTAGGCCGTTCTCCCGGATCAAAGGCATTTAACCCCTTTATCGGTGCGTTGAAATCGCCATACACCAGGAAGGAAAGGCCTCCGGGGATCTTTAAGCCGACCGTCTTCTGTTCTTTTTTATTTACATACCCGAACAAAAACATATCGGCCCTCGAGGAACTATCAAAATGTCCTTCCATGGCGGCGAGCTTAGCAGGCTGGTTAACGGATACGCCATCAGCGCTCCGGTGACCGACAAACAGTTGTAAGAGGGAAAACAAAGTGGCCACCACCAGGGCTATTTTGAATGATGGTTTTGCCGTTTCCAGATGTTTGTTTTTTAGGATATACCAGGCGTTTACACTCAGCACCATGAAGGCGCCGGCCAGTATCGCACCGATCCACACATGCAGCAAACGATCCACGCTGGACGGATTAAACACCATGGCCCAGAAATCGGTGATCTCCGCCCTTGCTTGCATACCCGATCCCACAATATGAAAACCGGCGGGTGTTTGTTGCCAGGAATTCGCCACCACAATCCAAACCGCGGAAAACAAAGAGCCCAGAAAAACCATGATGGCCGATAGAAAATGAACCTTTGAACTCACCCGGTTCCATCCAAATATCAGGATGCCCAGGAAGCCGGACTCAAGCGCAAAGGCAAAAATGCCTTCTGCGGCCAGTGCACTCCCAAAAATATCTCCCACATATTTGGAATAAGTGGCCCAGTTGGTGCCAAACTCAAATTCCATGATGATACCCGTGGCCACGCCAATCCCAAAAATGAGTGCGAATATTTTTATCCAGAAACGTGTGGCCTGCTCAAAAACCTTGCTCCCGGTTTTCAGGTAAAGTCCCTCCATGATGACGAGCACCAGTCCAATGCCGATGCTGAGGGGTGGATAGATGTAGTGAAACGCAATGGTGAAGGCAAATTGAACGCGGGCCAATATTTCTACGTCCATACAGGATCAGTTTAGATCATATCCGGCACAAAAAAGCCGATCTGCATCATGACGGACCGGCTCGTTTTATTTCTTTTTATAGATGGGTACCGTACTGCAGGGCTCCCCGTACATGATGCTTTTGGCAACGGGCCGGAGTTTTTTCGTGATCTCCAGGTAGGCAAAATCATCAATAGACCGGTCACCACATCCCTTTACTACAATCCGTTTGTCTGCATAGGCCTGGCTGTCCAGCGCCTCAATATTTTTGACGACCCATTGCCGCAGGGCTGTTTTCTCATCCCCCATTACGATATCCGCTGCATAAGGCTGCAGGCAGGATGCCACTAACATATATGCCCATGCGGGAATGACGGCATCGGCTGAACAGGTAACAGCCACGATATTGTCCTCGTAAACGGCCCAATCCGTTTTCTGCAGTGCCTCCCTGAATTCTTTTTCTTTTATGATCAGTTCCATATAGAGATAGGGCTTCAGGTCAAAGACCTTCAGGGGCTGTTTTGGATAAAAGCCCTCCAGGTCCACCGTTTCGAGTGAACTCATAGCCACTTTGTTGATGATGTCATCGCTCATAAACCTCCTCTTTATTGCGCTGCAAAGTTACGTTGCAATTTGATCTGTTCATGCAAACAAAAAAGGCAGGATTGCCCCCGCCTTTTCATAATATATTGCTGATGCCTGATTCTAGAAGAATTTGCTGCGATAGTCCTTGATGGATGCGCTGTTCTTAAGTTCTTCCACGGCGGAACGCTGTACAACGTTTCGCTGAACCTGTGTCTGGCCGTTCCGGATCTGGTCAATGTCCCCGTTAAAGTTGGCCCTTGCACTGATATTCTCCACTTTGATAACAAACAGTGCTCCGTTCCCGGGGATGGGGTAGGATTCTGGTTTGCCCAGCAATTGCTTGTTGAAGGCGGAACCAATCACTTTGGCTTCCTGCCCCACATTGGGAATATAAGGGGAAGCAAAACTGAGGCTGTCTGATTTCTGTACCTGCTGGCCGGTAGCGGTGGCTACAGCTTCCAGGGTGGCGGCATTGCCGATTTTCCTGATGATCTGATCCGCTTTTTTCTGGTTGCGCAAAATCGGTTCAACCTGGGCCCTGGCCTTGGCTGCCGACATTATCCCCTTATGATTGATTTCCGTAACCAGGGCTACCACGTATTTGTCACCGACGTTAAACGGGGCAGATACTTCTCCCAAATCAGCATCAAATATCCAGCGAACCAGCTGGCGATTAGCGCCGAGGCCCTGGATGTTTACATCTGTGGGTGCAATGTCCATGGCCAGCAGTTTCTGCAGGTTCTTTTTTTGCAGGTCGTCGTCAAATGCCTTTTGGTTGCGGCTTTCCCCGGCAAACTGGTTGGCCAGTCCTTCGGCGCTTTGTTCGGTTTCGGGGCTTGCGTCGATCCTTTTGGACAAGTAGGCAATTTTATACGCCGGTTCGAATGCCTTCTGATCCGTGATTTCTATATAATGGTATCCGTACTGGGTCTTCACAATTTTCCTTTCACCGGGTTTGCCATTGAAGCAAAAATCATTGAATTCTTTTACCATCTGGCCCTGGGTAAAATACCCCAGGTCACCACCCTTTGTGCGGCTGGGATCGTCCGAAAGACGGGCCGCCACACTGTCGAATTTTTCTCCTTTGTCGATCAGGCTCTTTATGCTGTCGATTTTTTTCTTTGCGGTGGTATCGTCCATGATCTGCTGGCCCTTCTGGTCAATCATCGCTACCAGGATATGTTTGGCCCTAACGGAATCGGGCAGGGTCTTCTGATCAATTTTTTTGGCAATCACAAATGTGTTGGCATCAATATAAGGTCCATACAAACCACCCACCGGCAGCGCAAGGATCGAGTCCTTGTTCGGGACCTGCATCTTGGACTTTGCCACATAACCGTCGAAATACTGCGTTTCGGATCCATTGCGGGCAATAAAACCAGCAGGGTCGTTGGTTTTGGCAAATTCGTCCTTCAGTGAGAGCAGCTGCTGGCGAATGGCAGCACTGTCAGCCGATGTTGGAGCGGCGTTAAAAGAAACATAGGCAATACTCCTGGATTCTTCCTGTTTGAACTGGCTCTTGTGTTTGTTCACATATTCGTTGATCTCATCATCCGTTACTTTCACGGTGCTGTCGGGAATGCTTATATAAGGGGTACTCACATAAGAAATGGAAGAAACCTGGCTATTGTCGGAATTCATTTTTTCGGCCATCCATTTGGGTATGTACACGCTGTTTGATAAAAGTGTCAGGTATTTTTCGCGCAGTCTTTGTTTGATGATCTGGGGAATTCCTTCTTCAAAAAAGCGCTGTGCCTGGTCCCAGTTTTTATCGGTACGCCTGTTGGCTTTGTAAATTGTCCTCAACTGGTTGATGGTATTTGCCGCAGCCTCGGCGTCGAAATAACCGGTTTGCGGATCGGTGAATGAACGCTTGATCTCAGGAATGGCATTCGGACCTACCAGCATATCATTTAATTCTTTGTCGCTCACATCCAGTCCAAGCCGGTTGTATTCTTTGGTCATCACCACATCTTCCACATAATCTTTCCATACTCCATCACGGATATTTTGTTGCATCACATCATTCACCGGGAACCCCTGTGCCTTGTACTGATCTTCTCTTTCTGAAACCTGTTTCTGAAACTGGATATAGTCCATTTTCTCTCCGTCCACAGAACCCACCGTGTTGGAGCTGCCTCCAAACAACCGGCTTCTTCCCACAAAGGCGTCCATAAGGAGGAATCCTACTAAACTCAAAGCAATCAAACCAAAAACCAGCCAGGCTGCCTTATCCCGGATTTGCTGAATGATAGACATGATAATGTATTATGTACGGTTTTTTAAATGGATGGCAAAAATAGGCTAAAATTGATTATGAACAAATTGTGGAAAACAAGGCGAAACAGGCTTCCGTACAGGCTTTTATATATCCCCGCACCCAATATATCACCGGATGTAAAATTCCGGTATAACTTTGATGTGGCATGTTTGAAAACCTGAACTCAGGATGATGGAGGAGATTGTTTTGTATAAAAGGGCCGGCTCCTCCGGCAGATGAGCGAACGCTTTTGTGGAACATCCGTTTATGGAACCTCAATCAACAAGCCATCTTGATAATGGATAAAATCAGTGAATAACCGGGCTTTGCCGATCGTTTTTTCTGGGGATTCTTTGCCAACAAGTTCTTATTTTATTTTTTGAGGAGGGTTTTCGTTGAGAACCGGGTAGTTATTCTATGCAGACCAACATGGCAACCTGCAAATATTTATAAGCAGGTCTTTTTATTCCACAGGAGTGCATAAGCCCGCAGGATACCGATCAAAACAGGAATTACGGGTGTTAAAGAAATGTGGAAAGGAGTGGATAAGAATGGAATTTGAGATTAACAACACTTTTTCTGAATACTTACCCACGTATCCACTATGATAGTAGTAGTAGTTTTTTTAAATAAATAAAGTATTATAGATTACTATGGGACTTATACACATAGCTGAGGCGAAAAGAAATATTTCAAAAAAAGGGTTCCTGGACCTCGAGGTGGATCCAACCATTGATCTGTTTGCGGAAATAGAACGGCTGAAGAAAGAAAAAAGTATGGTGCTGCTCGCGCATTACTACCAGGAACCGGATATACAGGATGTGGCTGATTATATCGGTGACAGTCTCGGACTGGCCCAGGCCGCGGAAAAAACGAAAGCAGATATCATAGTTTTTGCCGGGGTGCATTTTATGGCGGAGACTGCCAAGATCCTCAACCCAAATAAAAAGGTATTGCTGCCAGACCTAAAAGCGGGCTGCTCACTGGCAGATTCTGCGCCGGCTGACCTGTTTAGGGCTTTTAAAGAAAGATATCCTGATCACATTGTAATCTCCTATATCAACTGTTCTGCTGAGATAAAAGCGCTGAGTGATATCATTTGTACCTCTTCCAATGCGTCTAAAATTATTGAGAGTCTTCCCAATGACCAGAAGATTATTTTTGCGCCCGATAAAAACCTGGGTGCGTATCTGAACAAGAAAACAGGGCGACAAATGGTCCTTTGGAATGGGGCCTGTATGGTGCACGAGATTTTTAGCCTCGAAATGATCACGAAGCTTAAAACAAAGCACCCAAATGCGAAGCTGATTGCGCACCCGGAATGCGAGGAACCCATCCTGCGGATTGCGGATTATATTGGCTCTACTACCGGTTTATTAAAATATACACAGCAGGACAATAGCCGGGAATATATCGTGGCAACAGAAACAGGGATACTGCACCAGATGGAATTGTATTCCCCAGAAAAAACATTTATACCAGCTCCTCCCAATAATGGATGTGCCTGTAATGATTGTCCACACATGAAGCTAAATACGCTGGAGAAATTGTATCTCTGTATGGAGTATGAACAGCCCGAAATCACCATGGATGAAAAACTGCTGCAGGCATCGAGGAAACCGATTGAAAGAATGTTGGAAATTAGTGCGCGTTACGGTTTGTAGAAACTATCTTCCCATATACACCATCAATATTTGGACATCGCTTGGGTTTACACCACTGATTCTACTGGCTTGTCCGAGGGTTCTGGGCTTGATGCGGTTTAATTTTTGCATAGCTTCTGTGGAAAGAGAACTGATCCGGTCATAATTGAAGGCATCCGGGATGACCAGGTCTTCCAGCTGCGACATTTTCTGCACCAGGTCTTTTTCCTTTTGGATATAGGCCTCATATTTGATTTGTATTTCAGCCTGCTGAAGCGCATCCTTAGTAAAGCCCGAAAGAATAGAGGAGATGTTTGGTATGGCAAGTACCATCGAGGAAATGTCAATGTCCGGGCGTAAGAGTAACTGCAACGCCTTTTGTTTTTGAAGTAAGGGAGCCGATTTTTTTTCAGCCAGGTAGTTTTCCACTTCGTTAGGATCAATGGTAAGACCAGCCAGGAATTTCCTGATCTCTTCCACTTGTGTATTTTTTGAAATTACTTGCTTCATCCTTTCCTGTGATGCCAATCCGAGCCGGTATCCTTTTTCCGTGAGACGAAGATCTGCGTTGTCCTGCCTCAATAACGTCCTGAATTCAGCGCGGGACGTAAACATCCGGTAAGGCTCTTCAGTACCCTTACTGATCAGGTCGTCGATCAATACGCCGATATAAGCTTCGCTTCTCTTTAAAATAAAGGGCTCGAGGTTGCGCACTTTTTGATGTGCATTTATCCCCGCCACCAATCCCTGGCAAGCAGCTTCCTCGTAACCGGTGGTGCCATTGATTTGTCCCGCAAAGAACAGATTATCAATGAGTTTAGTTTCCAGCGCATGTGTAAGTTGGGTAGGAGGAAAGAAATCGTATTCAATAGCATAGCCAGGTCTGAATGCTCTGAAATGTTCAAAACCCGGCACAATACGAAGCGCTTCGTATTGTACTTCTTCCGGGAGGGAGGTAGAGAATCCGTTTACATAGATCTCGACAGTATTCCATCCCTCCGGCTCTATAAATAACTGGTGTCTTTCGCGTTCAGCGAAACGATTGATCTTGTCCTCGATGCTTGGACAATAACGGGGTCCTACGCCTTCTATTCTTCCGGTGTACATTGGGCTGCGGTCGAATCCTGTTTTCAGGATTTCATGAACCCGCGTATTGGTATAGGTAATCCAGCAACTTTTTTGTTTCGAGGGCTTTTCGGTATCCAGGAAGGAAAAACCGGTTATTTCCTCATCCCCCCTTTGTTCCTCCATTTTACTATAATCCAGGCTTCTGCCGTCGATCCTAGGAGGAGTTCCTGTTTTCAAACGATCGCTTTCAAAACCCAGTTCTACTAATTGCTCGGTAATTCCAGTGGCAGCCTTTTCAGCCACCCGACCACCCCCGAATTTCTTTTCTCCAATATGAATAACCCCGTTGAGGAAGGTCCCACTGGTAACCACCACAGCCCTTGCATTAATCTCATGACCCAGCCCAGTGACCACCCCGGTCACCCGGTTCCCTTTAACAATCAGCGATCTTACCATATCCTGGTAAAAGTCCACATTCTGGGTTTGCTCCAGCATTTCCCGCCAGGTGGCGGCAAAAAGCATACGGTCGTTTTGTGCCCTGGGACTCCACATGGCGGGTCCCTTCGACCGGTTAAGCATCCGGAACTGAATCATGCTCCGGTCCGTAACGATACCGGAATATCCCCCCAGGGCATCAATTTCCCGAACAATCTGCCCCTTGGCAATTCCCCCCATGGCAGGGTTGCAGCTCATTTGGGCAATGGTCTGCATGTTCATGGTAACCAGGAGCACTTTTGAGCCCAGGTTTGCAGCTGCTGCCGCTGCTTCACAACCTGCATGGCCGGCGCCCACTACTATTATGTCGTAATCGGGAAACATGGCCGGCAAAGTTACCGCATTCCCTGATAAACTCGTAGGAATCGTAATGTTCCACGTGAAACAGTTGTCGCCCAACGATTAGGATGTTTCACGTGGAACATCAGGCGTTATCGAGATAAAGCTGGAGATATTCATCCTCCTTTTGCCGCATGAGCTGGCTATCCCCAGAGGTTTTGTCCTTATAACCACATAGGTGAAGGGCCCCATGAAAAATGACCCGGTGCAGCTCCTTTTTAAGGGAGGCGTCAAAATTCCCGGCATTGT
>DATJYH010000425.1:0-2874 GCA_035499675.1 Puia sp. | reverse complement strand
GTTGAACCCCGAGGCCAACAACCGGCTGTCCTACAGCATCAATACCAATACAAACCAGTCGGCCGCTATTGCCGACCTGTTTTTCAGCGAAGGACAGGTAACAAAAGAAGCAGACGGCAGCCAGACCATCAGTTTTCGGTTACCCACACCAGCCGGGGAGTCGCTGGTGCATCAATACGTGATCCACCCGGGGAGCTACCTGGTCGATTGGAATATTCAGATCACTAACCAGCAAAAACTTTTTTCCCTTGACCGGTTCAACCTGAGCTGGCATGCGGAATCCTTCAAGACACAGAAAACGGTGTCGTATGAACGGCAATTCTCCAGCATCTGTTTTTATGAGGACAACGGGTTCGACTATATACGCTCCAAAACGGAAAAGAGTTTCGACAAACCCTTGCAGTGGATTTCCGTGGCACAGCAGTTTTTCAACACTACGCTGATCGCCAAAACGCCTTTTGTGGGAGGGGATGTACATGTGGTCCATGAAACCGCCGACAGTTCCAACGTGGTATTCAATGCAGATATCAACCTGCAGGCCAAACTTCCTGCAGCCCCGTCTGCCAGCCTTCCTTTCCAATTGTATTACGGGCCCAACGACTATAATATATTAAAGAATCAGGCTCCCGGTATGGACCGGATCGTTGACCTGGGAAGGGATATGTATTCTTTTGTGCGGCCCTTTAATGTGTACGTGATCATGCCGGTGTTTAATTTCTTTAAGAAATATGTGGCCAGCTACGGGATCGTGATCCTGCTCCTGACCCTCTTTATCAGGCTGCTCACTTCACCCCTGGTGTACAGCAGCTATCTGAGCGGTGCAAAAATGAAGGCCCTGCGCCCTGAAATAGAGATCATGAAAAAGAGGGTGGGAAATGACCAGCAACAGATGGGTGTGGAGCAGATGAAGCTCTTCCGTGAAGCAGGAGTTAATCCCCTGGGCGGATGTATCCCGGCTCTGTTGCAGATACCGATATTCTTTGCGTTGTATAGTTTCTTCAACTCCAACATTGCATTGAGGGGAGAAAGCTTCCTCTGGTCAAAGGACCTCTCAGCTTTTGATTCCATCGTCAATCTTGGATTTTATTTCCCCTTGTATGGCGATCATGTGAGCCTGTTCGCATTGCTGGCGGTGGTCACCAGTTTCCTGATTTCATTGTACGGGATGAGCCTGACACCCGATCAAAGCAATCCCGCCATGAAATACATGCCCTATATCATGCCGGTGATGCTGTTGTTTTTCTTCAACCGGTTGCCTTCCGCGCTGACCTGGTACTATACCGTATCAAATGTCATCACGCTGATGTTGCAATTCGTGATCCAGAACTATATTATTGATCACGATAAAATTGTCGCCAAATTAAAGGAGAACCGCAGCAAGCCAAAGGCAAAACCCAAATGGCAGGAACGATTTGAGCAAATGCAGCAAGCGCAGAAAAAAGTGCAGGATATGAAAAACAGGAAATGATCTTTCCGGTTGCCTCAACCGGTGAAAATGCAGACCCGTTCGAATGTTAATATTTGCGGGTCTGTATTTTTTTTAACTAAACTAGTTCCTATCTTGTTAGTTGATTTTCGTCCATAAAACCGCTGGCCACTCATGAAAATACTGTTGATTACGCTCTTTCTTATTTTCTTCAGCACCCTGCTGGCAGGCGTGGCGATGGGACAGAAAAAAGTAGCCGAGCTTACCCTGGTATACAACTATGCCCTGATTTCGAACGGCCAAACCAATCCTTCTTTTACTGCCAGCAACACCTATTACATTAAAGGAAACATGAGTTGTGCGGAAATGACCAGCTCGATGTTTTCGGCCGTCACCATTTACGATGCCAATGCCGGAACAGCGGTTGTGCTGCGGGAAGTGAGCGGACAAAAACTACTGATCCGCATGAATGCCGACAACTGGGAAGACAAGAACAAGAGATTTGCAGGGCTGAGTTTTACCAGGACAGCAGATAGCAAGGTCATTGCGGGGTACAAATGTGATAAGGCGACCGCGGTTACCAAAGATGGTTTCACCATTTCCGTGTTCTATACAAAGGATATCATCCCGGCCAATAAAGACTATGATCCCACCTTCAAAAACCTGGACGGTTTGCCGATGGAATATGAGCTAAGCAACGGGCAGCTTACCATCAGGAACACACTGGTATCCATGAACCTGAACCCCGTCCCAGCGTCAAAATTCGACATTCCTAAAAGCGGCTACCGCGAAATGACCTACGACGAAAGCAAGAAACTGAACGTTGGCGGGTAAGGACATAAAAAAACCCCTTACCGGGGCATCCAAATTTACCGTTCATACAAACCAGGATCTATTTACCCATATTAATCTTAACTCCCAGGAACTGGAGGCTGGAGTTGGTATTGTTGTTAAAGATAGACGCGTTTACCTTGTAGTTGTAAGGCATAATAAAGATGCTATTCCCCTGTTGGTAGGAAATCATGGCATTGAAACACAGGGATTTATTATCTGAACTTTTCTCCTGGTTGAAGAAATGGCTGCCAGCATAGGTATAGCCGTTCTTAAGCGTAAACCCGTTGGCTGAAATAGGTGTGAAATCGTTCTTGAAGGGCGATGCATTCTTCTTGTCACCGCCACCGCCCTTGCTGGCAAAGGCCAACACGACGATGCTCGTAAGCAGAAGAGATACAGCTATATGACGAATCAACTTTTTCACTGGATTGTTAGTTCCTGATCTAATCGCAACAAAGATAATAATAAATTTTGTGTATTCTTTAACCATCCGTCATTTATTTTGCTCTTTTTTAACTATTCCGGCTGGTCTCAGGATAACCCCATCATTTCCAGTTGCGTACCTTCCAATCAGTACGCGGTCTCCCAAAAAAGGTTGCCGGTGAATAAAATTT
>DATJYH010000424.1:0-3924 GCA_035499675.1 Puia sp. | reverse complement strand
TCGAGGATCAAGCTGTAGGTGTTCAGGGGACTGACTACATCCTGGGGATGGGCAATTGTTAATACCTGCTCGCCATAAATAAACGGGTCAGCACCACATATCGTTGTTACCTTATAGGTAAAACGAAAATTGGGAATGAGGGTATAGGGCGGCACGGGCAGGGCGGCATAGGTAAGCGAGGTGGATTTGAGGTTGGATGGCAGTGTGCAATAGGGCCAGGGATTTGATTGACCAAATGAAGCCGTCCGGAAAAGGGTACAAATGATGAGGAAAGTTAATTTTGTTCGCCGGCTTATCAACTGCATCCATAAATGAAATGAATAGTAAATTTACTGCTTTCTAAGCAAACGCTGACCCGTTCATCAAAAATATCAATTCTATGCCTGATCAACAGCCGAACAATCAACTCAATATTGAGATTTCCGAAGAAGTAGCAGAAGGTGAATATGCCAACCTGGCCATCATTACGCATAGTCACGCCGAATTTGTCATCGATTTTGTAAATGTGATGCCGGGAACGCCGAAGAGCAAGGTTAAGTCGCGGATCATTCTTACGCCGCAACATGCAAAAAGATTTATGAAAGCGCTTACCGAAAACGTGCTCCGCTTTGAAGCTGCCAATGGCAAGATCCAGGACCTGGAAGAAGTGCAGCTACCTATGAATTTTGGAGGACCGACGGCGCAGGCCTGAGGTGAGTCGGGAGTCGGACCGGGATACAAGATGCGGGATGGGTGGACTTATTTTTCAGATTGATGTTCCCCTTCGACTGCTTTTATGAAATTGTTTAACTTTTTGCCAAGAATTTCAAGATTGCCACGGATGTTACGATACAAAAAATCATCTGTGAGAGATTGAGTTTCCCATAAATTTTCTAAATGATCAATCGTCTCATCGTTAGATGAATGAGCTTATGCCAGAAATTTGATCCAATCCTGTTTATATCTTCTCCTGCCATATCCCTCGACGATTGTGGGCTTGGTTGTTTTTGATGATTTCCGGATCTGGCTACCTTCTTCAAAAAATTCAAATTTAGGCAACTGCAAGGTCATCTTATGAATAGCTATGACGGTTTCTCTTGCCAGTTTCCATATTTCCAAATCCCTGTAACTCATTTCAAATTTTTAATTAAAACAATCCATATCCCGCATCTCGTGTCCTGTATCCCGTATCTCGCCCCCGACTCCGATCTCCCGACTCACATTCTTCCTTCATCAGCAAAACTAAAATACCCGTCCGCGGCGATGATGATGTGATCGAGGATTTTGATGTCCAGGTAGTGGGCGGCCTCGCGGATCTTGAGGGTGAGTTCCTCATCGGCCTTGCTGGGTTTGGGATTTCCCGAGGGGTGGTTGTGGCAGAGTATCAGGTTGATGGCGTCCACTTCCAGGGCTTTTTTGAGAATAATGCGCGGATCGGCCACGGTGCCGGTGATACCGCCCTGGCTAACGATCTCAAAATGGAGAATTTTGTTGGCCCGGTTTAGGAATACAACCGCAAATACTTCATTTTTAAGGTCTTGTAAAATTGGCTGGAGATAACGTGTCATTTCCCGGCTGTGTTTGATGACCGGTTTTTCCAGGGCGGATATGGACTGCCTGCGCCGGCCGAGCTCCAGGGCGGCGGCAATGGCTATTGCCTTGGCCTCACCGATGCCCCTGATCTTCATAAGCTCATTTACAGTGAGTTTGCCCAGTTCCTGCAAATTATATTTTCCCAGGCGGAGGACCTCTTTGGCCAGTTCCACAGCGGATTTTTCCCGGCTGCCGTTGTTAATCAGGATAGCGAGCAGCTCCGAATCGGTGAGGGACATGGGGTTTTTACGTAGTAATTTTTCCCTGGGGCGGTCGTCCTTGGGCCAATCTTTGATGGAGTATTTTTCCCCTTGCATGGATCAAGATTAGATATTATTTTTAGTCCTGACAATATCCTTTTCGTGGTATATATATCTTTTGCACAACAAGAAATATCTATACTGCGTTTTAACCCAAACCCTGGAAAAGCTAAATTTTAATCCAATGAGAACGAAAACCACTCTTTCCGCTATCGGCGGCTGGCAGTCCTTCCTTTTTTGCGTTGGTATGTATTTCGTGGCCTTGTTTTTTTCCATCTTTGTTTGTTCCTCTATTTTTTATGTTGTCAACAGTAAAACGTCGGCTGGTAAGGACGTTTATGTTGAAAAAGCAGCCACTTCCAAGACTGTCCTGGCTTCGGTAAGCCATTAATAACTCTTTTGCATACAGGCCCTGTTGATCCGCTGAAGCGGAGCAAGCGGGCCTGTAATTATTTCCCACCCCAGGCGGTTGCTGTTTCTATTTCGGTTATATCTTCGCTGCATATTTTCTCATTCAACATGGAACATACAGCCAAGATCTTTTCAGGTACCGGATCGCAGTACCTCGCCGAAAAAATTACCCAACAATTTGGCAATACCCCCGGCAGGATAAGCATCCAGCATTTCAGTGATGGGGAAATCCAGCCGGTCTTCAATGAAAGCATTCGGGGCGACATGGTATTCCTGGTCCAGAGTACCTTCGCACCGGCTGAAAATTTACTGGAACTGCTGCTCATGATCGATGCAGCCAGGCGGGCCTCGGCCTATAAGGTGGTGGCTGTGATCCCATATTACGGGTATGCCCGCCAGGACAGGAAGGACAAACCCCGTGTGGCCATTGGCTCCAAGCTGGTTGCCAATATGTTAGTAGCAGCCGGCGCCGACAGGATCATCACCATGGACCTCCATGCCCCCCAGATACAGGGGTATTTTGATATACCAGTTGACCACTTGGACAGCTCGGCCATTTTTATCCCCTACATTGAGCAATTAATGCTGGAAAATCTTACCTTTGCGGCCCCTGACGTGGGAAGTGCCAACCGGATACGGGAAATCGCTTCCTATTTCAATGCGGAAATGGTGATCTGCGACAAACACCGTAAACGGGCAAATGAAATTGCCAGCATGGTGGTGATCGGGGATGTAACAGACAGGGATGTGGTGCTGATCGATGATATCTGTGATACGGGAGGCACGCTGGCCAAATCGGCCGGCCTGCTGAAGGAGAAAGGAGCGAGGAGCGTACGGGCTCTCTGTACCCACCCCGTACTTAGCGGGCAGGCCTATGCGAATATCGAGAACAGTGTGCTGGAAGAACTGGTGGTATGCGATACCATCCCGGTGAAACAGCAAACGTCCAAGATAAAGATATTAAGCGTGGCAGAACTTTTTGCAGTGGCGATCCGCAACGCGTTTGAGAACAGGAGCATCACGGGATTGTTTATTCATTCCCAACTGAGAAACAAGTAACAGCGTCATTAATAAACACACATACATGAAGACAATTACCATCGAAGGACAACTCAGGACCGGACGCGGCAAACAAGCCACCCGCCAGCTTCGCTCTGAGGGCAATGTACCCGGTGTAATTTACGGGGGTGCACAGGAAGTAAGTTTTTACGCGCCTGTCATGGCATTCAGATCACTGGTATATACACCTAATTTCCAATTGGCGGAAATCAAGTTAAACGGCTCCACCTACAAATGCATCATGAAAGATCTGCAGTTTGACAAGGTGACCGATCAATTGAGTCACATCGATTTGCTGGAACTGGTGGAAGACAGAAAAGTGATCGCCACCATTCCCCTTAAATTTACAGGGGCGCCCGCAGGTGTTAAGGACGGTGGCAAACTGATCACAAAAATGAAGGCTTTAAAGGTGAAGACCTTCCCTAAATTCCTGAAGGAAAATATTGAAGTGGACCTGACGAATCTTGAGCTGAACGGCAACGTACGCGTGGAGGATGTAAAGGAAGAGCATTTTGAAATACTGAACTCTCCGCGTATTCCCATCGCTTCGGTTGTGCTGACACGTGAGTTGAAACAGGAAGAGACTGCTGCAGCCATTCCGGGAGCCGCACCTGCAGCCGGT
>DATJYH010000423.1:0-14935 GCA_035499675.1 Puia sp. | reverse complement strand
TATAATAAATAGGTTTGCCGAATTTACCAAAAATCAATCAATGGACAAAGTCGTATAGGGGTTATTGTTTTATTATATTTTATTTTCATTCACCTGCCTGCTGCCAGCCGCTGCATGTCCGATGCTGGTACAAGGCGCCCGATGAATGCATAATAATACGGCCGATCGCGATGGCCCTTCGCATGATCCGGACCGATATCCTCAACAACCAGGTAATAGGTTCCGGCCTCAAGCAGGCGCTGCATGTGATCGTACAGCAGGTTGGCCGCATTGTAGCTACCAAGCGTGTCGCCTGCTGCATTCAGCAAGTGGACCCTCACAGCCGGCACGGCGTTACCCGATGCAGTGGTGAAGCTTGTAGGAACTGCCTGCAGCCGGAGCTCCGCTGCGGCCGGCACATCGATGGTGAACGCATCACGATCTGCCGGGTAGTTGATTATTCCCTTCAGTGAAAATTCATGTCCGTAAATGTGGGCCATTTCAGCATGCGCATAGTCGTTGCCGTAATCGTCCTCCCGCAGGCTGCAATGTGCAGGTCCGCCGGTGATGATGCCGATGTCGTCCTGTGTGGATTGACAACCGACCGAGCTCGGGCCACGCTGCCAGGTGAGACAGGATTGATAGAAGCCCACACCCATGATCGGTGCCCATCCCTGGCCGGGGATGCCGCCGCTGCATTCGGTCAGTTTATGACAATGGTCATCGTACAGGCTCTGATGCTGTAAGCCAAGGGTGTGGCCGATTTCATGCGATGCACTGGCGGCTGTATACCCGGGATTGTTTCCCAGCCAGTCCGTGAACACCCAGGCAGGAGTCCCGTCTCCCCAGGTAAATGAGCCCACATACGATACGCCGGCGGCAGGTCCATACCATGAACTACTGGACGTAAAAATGACTTTTATGCGCTGCCGCGGGGGTGCTTTTGCATACACGGACGGATCGGTGGTAATGTTGAGGTTAAATGGATGATAGTCGTCTGCAATACGGTTAAATATTTCGCGGATGTCGCTGGGGGAGAAAGTGGCAGGGACTGCCACAATCGGACCGTTCCAGTTCCAGGAAGTTCCTTCCACCCGGCTGCCGGTAAAATCAAGATAAACGGCTGCTTTTGCGCGCGGATAACTGTTGAGCAGCGGGACCTGGGCTTGCAGCAGGAGCAGGGAGCAGCATGCCGGGACAAGGGCGGATAAGATACGAAAGGTTTTCATACGTTGTACGGGCAACGGTCGGATAGGAAGTTTTCACAGGTACGGATTACACATCAGGTTAACGGGTTAGCCTGAATCAGTTACTCGGTCATCACCAATTGTCTTGTTGTTTTTATAAAATAATAATTTCCATTATCGGATACCAGCACCATCATATCACCATAGTCGCGGCTGAACATCCGGCCGCTGTAACGAACCGATCCGTCTTCCAGCGAAATTCTTGAGAGGCTGAAGATGCCGCCGGGAAAGTCCATGAGCTTGATGTTGATGCGCTGCACCGAAGCGCTTTGAAATACCTTGGTCATGATTTCGCCACGGATATGTATACCCGTATTCAAAGAAAGGGATACCTGTTTGGTCCCGGTAAACAGCCCTTCAAGCGACGCCGCGCTGCATTTTGCCTTGTCAGGAAGTTGATGAAACAGGGATGGTTTGGGAAAATTTTCCTGGCTGGATGCCGGATAGGTCATTGTTTGGGCGCTCAAAAGAAAAGAGCAGCATGTTAACAAAAACATACTCCAGAGGACTATCCGGTAGTTCATTGGATATTTTTTTCAATGGTAAATCGCAGGTACGATCAACAACTAACGAAAGGAATAATAATCCATTCGGACGATATTCTAAAAACGAAAAAGAGGGGGAAATATTGCATCAGAACTGCCCGGTGCCCAGGAGTACCAGGGTACAGGCTTCCACGGGTTTAATGCCGTTGCGCTCAGCGAGTTGCTGTAACTCTTCGTTTTCAGCCCCGGGGTTGAATATGATGCGCCGGGGATGTAACGACAGGATATAGTCGTAGTACTCTTTCTGGTTGATCGGATTCAGGTATACGCTTACCGTATCCACCTCGGGGTAGGGCTTTTTTTCGGTGTCCACTTCCACATCGCTGACCTTCATTTTTCTCCGGCCGATGGCCACCACCGGGTATCCCTTTGTCCGCAAACGGTTAACGGCGAGATAGCTGTAACGTTCGGGATTATCAGAAGCGCCCAATACAAGCGTTTTCTTTGTTGATGTTGCCATGCGAAATAAAAAACAATGCTGTAACAAAAAGGTTCAATCAAGGTACCGGTATTCTTTTTCTTACCGGTTTGCGAGCCGGTATAGGATCGCTGGATGTTTTTCAAAAAGGTGCTCCATGGGTCTTCCGGATCAACCAGGTAATCACCCGCGGAAAGGGTTCCAGCGAGCGGACCAGGAAATTAGAGAATACCTCGCTGCCGAAAAAACGCTGGAGCAGCCGACCAGCCTGCAGGCGTTTGCTGAATTGCCGGTTCCAGCGGTCAGTAAACTGTTGCTCCATTTCATGCCGGGCGATTGTTCCGTCCAGGAACGGCTGGATGCATTCAAAGGCGATCTTGCTTCCGTGGAGCGCCATGCTCATGCCATTCCCGCAAAGCGGGGCAATCATGCCGGCCGCATCCCCGATGAGCAGGATGTGATTGTCGACCTGCGTCTTTTTTTCAAAACTGATCTGTGAAATCGTCAGCGGCTGATCGTACAGGAACAGCGATGCTGAAAAAATTTTTTGGAGATGCGGATTTCGTTGCAGTATCTGTTGCTCCATGTTATCAATCGAATTGCCGCTGATACGGAGATTTTCGGCGGTGGTCAGGTAACAAAGACAGCACTTGTTGTCTTCTATGTGCGAAATACCGCAATACCCCTGGCTGAAATTGTGCAGGGCAATCAGATCGGGCGGAAAATCTGTTTGGATGTGATACTTTACAGCGATGAAATTGTTGAGCTTGTTGCTTTTTTTCCTGGTAAAGCTCCTTTTCCATTTCACATCGAGGTTGCTGCGCTTGCCAAATGTGCCACACACAAGCTTTGCCTGGCAGCTGAAATCCGGGCCTATTACGGTGAACTGTTGCCGCCCGAAAATGACATCACTCACCTTGCTCTGTTCAAACAGGTCAACGCCCTGGGATCTTGCCACCTCGGCAAGGGCTGCGTCAAGTTTATACCGGCTGATGCCAAACCCACCCAGGGGGAGTTCCTGCAGGAGCGCCCTTCCATTGGGCGCGGAAACCTGCAGGCGCCTGATGATCGGCAGATTCCAGTCGCTTAGCGGGATGCCCGCCTCTTCCAGGAAATTCCAGCTTTCAAAGCTGATGTATTCGCCACAAACCTTGTGAAAAGGGTATAATTCTTTCTCGAACACAGCTACCCGGTAGCCTGCTTTTGCCAGCTGGATCGACAGGGACAAACCGGCCAGCCCGCCGCCCACGATGGCCACATCGTAGACTTTCCTGCCCGCGGGAGTGAGCAGCGTTTTTTTGTATGGTGCCGTTTTCAAGGTCATTTCCATCAAGCCATTGGCGTTTGTGCATGCACGGTAATCAGCCAGCGAAAAGCCCATTTCCATCTGAGCGAAAACTCCCGGATACCGGCGCTGTGCAACAACTGCAGCCAATCAGTTTTGGAGAATCCCCTTCGGACAGACAGGGGAGCGTCATTTTTCACCAGGTAGGATTTTGAGAAGCCGGCAGTAAGCAACCGGATGCTATAGTATGCCAGGGCATGGCGGTGCAAATCGTTGATGAAAAATCCGACCCTGCTATTGGCGCGCATCCAATGCAGCATCGGTACCAGTTCATGCCCGGGAAAATGATGGCAAAACAGTGATGAAAAAAGAATATCCGGTTTTTCTGTTTCAAGCGTCACAGAGCGGTAATCGGCCACCATAAACCGAATGCCCGGAGCATGGTTGCTGGCTTCGGCAACACGGATACAGTCCGGGTTGATATCGATCCCCAGTGCCTGAAACGCAATTCGTTTTTCTTGACACCAGCTTTGGAGGACGCGAAGGTTATCGCCCCCACCACAACCAATCTCGCATACACTGACCGATGACAGGCCCGCTGCCAATTCCCTGAAACCGGCAACTGTCACTTTGTGCCCGCCCAGGTAATGATTGATCGTTTCAAGTTCCTTCATATTCTGTGCAATGTCATCGAAGGGAATATTTTCAGCATCCAACAACTCGGCCTGGTATGAACGTGTGGAAAAATCCATATAACAATTTAGGAGAAGTTTTTATACCCTGAATCATTCCTGCACATCTTACAAAAAATATAACGGGGTCAAACGCCGGCCAGGAATGTCTCCATGGTGAGACCGGGTCCGAATGCGGCGCCGAATATCTTTTGCGGCCGGCTGAAATCAAGGTTTTTGATGATCCTTTCCAGCACAAAAAGGATGGTGGGAGAAGACATATTGCCGTAGTTTTTCAGCACTTCATAGCTTGCATCCAACTGGCCACCGTTGAAATGAAGGCTCTTGTGAATGGATTCGAGGATTTTTCGCCCACCCGGGTGAATACACCAGTACCCGACGTCTGCGGGGGTCAGCCGGTTTTTTTTCAAAGCCTGGCCTACCAGGGTTCCGAAGTCCTCTTCAATCAGGTCCGGGATATAGTTGCTCAGGGTCATTTGAAAACCCGTGGAAGTCAGTTCCCAGGCCATATCTTTTTTCCCTTTTTTCAGCACGTCGGAATAAAAGCTAAACAGGCGGATGCCCCTGCCGGGATGGTTGTCCGGGGTGACCAACACAGCCGCCGCCCCATCTGCAAAGAGCAGGCTGGAGGCGATATTATCCATCGTAGCATCGCGCTGAAAATGGAGGGTACAAAGCTCGGTGGAAACCACGACCACTTTTGCATCTTTCTCTGTTTCACAAATGGCATGTGCCAGCCGCAACGCGTGAACAGACGCATAACATCCCATAAAGTTGATGGATGTACGAAAAATATGGCTGGGAAGATCCATCAATTCCATGACCTGGAGGTCAAGACCGGGCGCGCTCATGCCCGTGCAACTGACGGTAATCAGGTGCGTGATGTCTTCCGGATGGAGCTTGCTGCTGATGCAGGCACGGATCGCATCTACCGACAGGGGTGCCGCGAATTTGTTGTACCATGCCATTCTTTGTTCCAGTGAAGGAAAGGGCTCCAGGTTTTCCGCATGCGGGTAAAATTTCCATTCCGTCAGCGGCCGGCTGTAATCCGCTATCACGGAATGCCGGGTAACAATACCGCTTTGATGATACAGGAATTTCAATTTTCTTTTTTCCGCATCCGAAAACGCATAAATCCGTTGCATGAACAGGAGAATTTCTTCCTGCCGGTGCCGGTAATGCGGAACGCTGGTACCTATGGAGATAATTTTACTCAATGTGAACGGTGTTGGATCATTCAGTTGAATGAAGTTAACAAGATAAATACTTACTGCATCAGCAACACCAGTATAAATCCAAGATTGGTACAACAGGAGGCGAGTATATTCATACGCATCGTGTTTTTGAAATTAGCCTGGCTGCTGTCCTTCCACACTTTCGCCGCCCATATAAAAAAATATACGAGGATCGGGCTCAGACAGGTTGCCAGCACAAAAAATTCTTTTATTTCCAGTGACGACAGCATGTAATAAGCCAGTGTTGTAAATGCGAGCAGGTACATCAGCAGGCAGAATGCAAAGGTCCCCTTGTAGCCCAGCAGGTGGCTAAGTGTGCGGACGCCATCCTTCCGGTCTTCTTCGTGTTGATAGATCTGTGTCAACGGATAAAACCCGGCTATCAGGAGCGAACTGGCCAGCATGGCCGGCCACGGCACATGCAGGGTAACCGGGTTGTGGGCGCCGTGATATACCAGGAAAAAAATTACCGCGCCCTGGAAGATCAGCACAACCAGGTATCCTGCTATGGGATATTGTTTTAACCTTATACCACGATAACTATACGCTCTTGATGCAAGAATATAGGTAAGTATCCCCGTGGCAAAATACCAGCTGATCAAAAATCCCAATGAAACCGCCAGGACATCCATCAGCACCGTTAAGATGAACAATTGTCGCGTGGGGGGCAATGGTTCTTTCAAGCCACCAATGCTTGTCTGGTCGCGGTCCATATAACTGTTATAGCCGTTGCTCGAAGGGTACAACAGCAGGTGCAGGATCAAAAATATCAGGATGGCCCTCGGCCAGCTTTTGTACACCAGCTGGCTCAGCGCAAACCAAAACACGGGCATCAGGAAAAATGAAAAATGAAAACGCAGCAATTGAATGGTAGAACGCTTCACAGGACAAAAATTATGACGAACAAAAACCCCACGCGGGGTAGATACAGCCTCTCAACTGTCATCCAATTTAATCAAAAAAAAGCAGTAAGGGATGGTTCATGAGGATCTGCTGCCGGATCTTGTATAAAGAACTGCTGATCGGCCCGGCAATCATCGCTGATGTTCCCTATTGGATAGCTGTTCGTCCGCAGGATACCGCTTCCCTTTGCATCTTTAACTTACACTTATCTTTGCCATCCCACCCATACAAAGACCAGATGGTTGAAGCAGGAAAATATCATAAGCTCAAGGTTGTCAAGAAAGTTGAATTCGGGGTTTATCTCGATGGAAATGGTACCGAAATCCTGCTCCCGCGGCGATTTGTTCCAAAGGACCTGGAGGAGGGAGATGAATTGACGGTATTTATCTATCATGATTCGGAAAACCGGCTGATTGCTACCACGCAGCATCCCAAAGGACAGGTAGGCGACATCGTTATGCTGGACGTGGTAAGCACCACCAGGCAGGGTGCATTCCTGGACTGGGGTTTGATGAAGGATCTTTTTCTCCCGCTCTCCCAGCAAAAATTAAAGGTCTATAAGGGACAGTCGGTGCCCGTACTCATTTATATCGACCAGCAAACAGGACGTGTAGCGGCCACGGAGAAGTTCAGCCAGCACCTGGGTAACGATCAACTGTCATTGCGGGAAAAGGATGAAGTAGATCTTTTCGTGTATCGTAAAACAGAACTGGGCTTCGAGGTGATCATCAACAATCGCCACATCGGGCTGATTCATTTTAGCGACGTATTTCAGCCGCTGGAAATCGGTGACCAAATAAAAGGGTTTATAAAAACCATCCGGCCCGATGGAAAAATTGATGTCATGCCCGGGAAGGCCGGCTACCAAAAAGTGGAAAATGAAACCGAAAAGATCCTGCGGTTGCTGAAAGAAAAAGACGGATACCTTCCCTACCACGATAAATCAGACCCGGAAGAAATTTATGAATACTTCGGGATGAGTAAGAAAACCTTTAAAATGGCCATTGGGGCCCTGTATAAGCAGCACAAAATATCACTCGAAAAAAGCGGGATTCAGCTTATTGCGGAGGATTGACCCGCCGGCACAAAGTCATTGCGTGGGAGATATTACGACCCTACACCAGCATTCTCAAAGGCTCTTCCAGCAGGCCTTTCAACGTTTGGAGGAATGCCGATCCTGTAGCGCCGTCTACTACGCGATGGTCGCAACTCAGCGTCAGTTTCATAACATTCCCCGGAACAATGGCGCCATTTTTTACCACGGGTACCTGGCTGATGCCCCCCACGGCCAGTATACAGGCATCCGGGGGATTGATGATGGCGGTGAATTCTTCGATGCCAAACATGCCGAGATTGGAAATCGTGAATGTACTGCCCTCCCAATCGGCGGGCTGCAGTTTTTTGTTTTTTGCCCGTTGGGCAAAGTCTTTTACTTCCGTTGCAATCTGTGATAAGGATTTGGTGTCGGCAAACCGGACAACCGGCACCAGCAACCCGTCTTCCACAGCCACGGCTACGCCTATGTTGATATGATGATTGATCCTTATTTTATCGCCCAGCCAGCTGCTGTTGACAGCCGGATGCTGTTTCAAAGCCACGGCGGCTGCCTTCAGCACCAGGTCATTGAAAGATATTTTCACGGGTGATACATCGTTTAGTTTGGCCCTGCTTTCAACTGCCTTATCCATGTCGATGCTCATGGTAAGATAGAAATGCGGTGCGGAGAACTTGCTTTCGGCCAAACGCTTCGCGATTACCTTTCGCATTTGCGAAACAGGGACCTCATCAAAGCTTACCTGGCCTGCGGGCGCGCTCTGAATGGTTGGTTTGCCGGCGGATTCGATCACTGCTCCCGGTGCCGCGGCTGATCCGGGCACAAACGCATCAACGTCTTTTTTGATGATCCTGCCACCGTCTCCGCTTCCGTGAACCTGTGCAATGTCGATCCCTTTTTCCTGGGCCATTTTCTTGGCAAGCGGTGAAGCTTTGATCCTGCCATCTCCGTTCAGTGAAGGGGCAGCGGCTGTGGAGGTAGTTGTGGCAGCAGTGCTGCCAGCAGGAGCAGCAGGTTGCCCGCCACTCGCCGGTGCAGCTGTAGATCCCTTGGATTTGACGGCCGCTACAACCTGTTCCACATTTATTTTTTTGTCGTCCCCGATGATCGCGAGCAACTCGTTGACGGCAATCTTTTCGCCCTTTTGAGCGCCGATGTATAAAAGTTTTCCTTCCTTATAACTTTCCAGTTCCATGGTAGCCTTGTCTGTTTCAATGTCCGCCAGTACATCGCCTTTTTTTACCACGTCGCCAACTTTTTTATGCCAGTCCGCAATCACGCCATCTGTCATCGTATCACTCAACCGGGGCATCAAAATAACTTCTTCCATTTTTGAAACATCGGGTCCTGCCTGTGTTGAAGCGGGCGCCGGGGCGGGAGCAGCTGAGGCAGCGGGGGAGGGAGATGGCGCAGCTGCCGCAGGAGCGGGGGCAGTTCCGGGGTTTTTAACCAGTTTGGAAATATCTTCACCAGGGGCCCCAATGATGGCCAGCAAATCGTTTACCTGTATTTTGCCGCCTTTGTCTGTACCGGTATATAACAGCGTGCCATCCTTATAACTTTCCAGGTCCATGGTCGCTTTATCTGTTTCCACTTCCGCAAGCAGATCACCTTTTTTTACCATATCACCCACTTTTTTATGCCAGGCAGCAATTACGCCTTCTGTCATGGTATCACTCAGTCGGGGCATCAAAATAACTTCAGCCATAGTATTACAGGTAATTTTATTTTCAAACGAAGCCCGAAATTAATGCAAAAACAGCAATTGAAGAGCACTCTTAGCGAAAGCCATCAAACCCTTATCCGGTATCATTTCATGCATCGGCTTTATTCACCGGGTTGGACTGGCTGCGGTTGCTAGTCGGCCAGCGGAACGGGTTTAACCTGCGACAGGCTGATTTCTTGTACGTTGCCTGTGCGTTTCAGTACACCCCAATGCTGCAATTCGCCTTTAATGGCTCTGCGGAATGCCTTGTACAAAACGTACCACATCAGCCAGCGCCAGACCAGTCGTTGCGGGATCAGCCAAAACAGTTTTGATTTTTTTTCTTTTTCAAAACTAAAGGCGAGCAGCGCCACTGCCACATCCACCAGCATGAAGATGATATAATATAAACCGATCTTGGCATAGTTACCCGTGGCCAGGCCCACAAGCATGAAAAAGTCTGCCAGCGGGATGACAGATGGAATGATGTACTGGAACAGGAGAATATTGGGCATGGCAATCCATCCAAGAGGCTTGTAGTTCCAGTTGAACAGCAGATCACGATTCTTCCAAAATGTTTGCATAACGCCGAAGGTCCACCTGAACCGTTGCTTGAAAAACATGTTCAGTGTTTCCGGAGCTTCCGTCATGGCAATGGCCTTGTTCTCATTTTCGATGGTATAACCGCAGCGGAGAATACGGATCGTGAGGTCGCAGTCCTCTGCCAGCGTATCGATCGTAAAACCACCGGCAAGGGTAATGGCCTCTTTTCTGAATGCGCCCACCGCACCGGGTACCACGGTGATGGCGTTTACATAAGCAAAGGCCTTGCGTTCAAAATTCTGGCTGCTGATGTACTCTATGGCCTGCCAGCGGGTGAGGAGGTTGACCTGGTTGCCCACTTTTACATTGCCGGCTACTGCGCCCACCACGCCTTTTTCGCCATGGCGAGGACTAAAATGCATCATCAGTTTGGAAACTGCATCGGGCATCAGTTTCGTATCCGCATCGATACATACTACAAATTCAGCCCCGGATTGCTGGATGCCGAAATTGAGTGCTGAAGCTTTGCCGCCATTGGACTTGGTAAATATTTTTACGTTTGGGGTACCTCCCAAACTTTCGTTTACCCGCGCATAAGTGGCATCCTTGCTTCCATCGTCAACGAATATGATTTCAAAATTGGGATAGTCTGTTTTCAGCAGGTGATTGATTGAACTGACAATGTTAACTTCTTCGTTGTAGGCGGGAACGATGATACTGACCAGGGGCGCATGACTTCCATCGGCTGACCAAAAAGGTTTCAAGGCACTTTTCTTTTCTTTGAAATATTCGCGCGTGGCAATGACGGCCAAAAAAGTGATTCTTGATAATGAAAGGATGATGAACAACACAAATAGCGAAAACAGGAAATGGCTACCGAGATAGGCGGCCATGGCCACATAGAAATTCAGCTGCAACAGGTAATAACCGCTGCCTCTCGGAACAGGAGGCATAAGGTCATCTTTTTTCTTTCCAAGCAGGTCGGCAATTGTCGTGAACGTGTAACCGCGCGACCTGAAATATTCAATGATCTTCGGAAGGGCCGCCACGGTGGCGGCACGACTGTCGCCACCGGCATCATGCAATAAGATGATGTTCCCGCTGAGGTTCAACCGCGTCATGTTTTCTTTGCCCCGGATCACCCGTGCTACAATGGAATCGGCCGGCGTGCCGGGTACCCAGTCCAATGGATCAATGGACTCGCCGATATCCAGGTAATTTTTTTCCCGTGCGATTGCCACAGGGATAAGTTCTTCCGCTTTTTGCGGCTCAAAGTCGGCGTTGTAGGGGGCCCTGAAAAGTATGGTGGATCGTCCCGTGATGCATTCAATCAGGAGACGGGTGGACTCCATTTCCAGGATGGCCCGTTTCCTGCTTACTTTGGCGATGTTGGGATGTGTGAATGTATGGTTGCCGATCTCATGTCCTTCCCGGTAAATTCTGCGAACAATCGGAATGTTGTTTTCCGCGTTGATCCCGACCAGGAAAAAGGCCGCGGGAACATGTTCGCGACTGAGAATATCGAGTATCTCCGGTGTGTAAGTGGGGTCGGGGCCGTCGTCGAAAGTGAGCACCAGTTTCTTTTTGTCCTGGGTGCCGTACTTCTTAGCCACCCACTTTGAGGGCAGGCTGTCATAGAGTTCCTCACTGATGAGCCACTCCGTGGAATCTATTTCAGGTTTGATACGACCGCTGGTGGGACCCCCGATCACATCCAGTACTTCGCCTTCTCCCTGGTAGGCGGGCGATTCATCGGTGGTGAGTGTTTTAACGCTGTTAAATATTTTGAAATCGAAATTCCGGATACTGTCCTTGCTCATGTCCCGGTCATAGAATTCCCACAACCGTGTGTCTTCTGTTCCGAGACGCCATAATGAGACACCGCTCAATCCATATTCTGCGGCAAAACGAAGAGAGTTGAAAACCGTAGCGGCATCCGTGAAATAAACCTGGTGCGTAGTATCGGCATCATCGTCGTAGTTGAAGTGGAGATTGTAAGAGTCGTTGTCGAAATTGATTTTTTCCCCGTTGTTCAGATACGAGCGTGCGAGGGTCAGGGCATCCTGGTAGGTAACGGTACTGGCCCAGATGGTTTTACCGTTGTCGTCCACTCTCCAGTCGTACCCATATCCCGCCAGCGCGAGGATGAGTTTTTGCGGAGGTATTTTCTGGGCCGCCTTGTCAACGGCTCCTTCTATCCAACGCTGGTGGGCGATGGGTCCCGGCGCCGTGCTTTCCGAGAACTGGTCATAGGCCATCAGGAAAACATAGTCGTTATACTTCGAGAGCTCCGAGAAATTATAGTCCTCATTGAAGGGAATCACATCCTGAGTAACCAGCAGCCCTTTTGCATGCAATTTTTCATACAGTGCTTTTTGAAAAGAAACCAGGGTCTCATTGTTTTTTTCGGTCAGCTCTTCCAGGTCGATGTTGATCCCATCAAAGCCATTTTTTACCAGCACGTTGAGGATATCGTTGATCAGGCGGTTTTTTTTCACCGGGTCATGCAGGATGCGATGTACGATGTCTCCCCGGAACACTTGTTGCACGTTGTTCGTGAGGAGTGGAATGATCTTTACGCCGGTTTTATTCATCAGGTCCAGCGCCTTCTGATCGATATTCGCATACATGGTATCGGTAGTCGGATCCAGGAACAACCATTCTGGCACTACCATATTTAACTTGGGAAGGTTCTGTTCCAGGGAGGCAAAAGATTTGGGGTCCCAGTTTACATAGAAGGCGGAACGTACACCCGCCTGGAATTTTTTGAAGGAATAGAAATTGGGGTCCGCCTGTACGATCACGCCGTTTTTCTTCCTGTATCTTTTAGGGATGGGGTAGCCGCCCGCTTTGTAAGCCGTTTTTTCATTGATGAATTTCCGAAACCCTCCGTATTGTTTTCCGATCCGGCTTTTACTGAACAAGAGACCGGTGCTGTCGAGCATGATCTGTTTTGCCTGTGCGCTGATCATATTGGGCAGGGCCGGCGTATAGGCAGTGGAAAGTGCGATGATGATGGTGGCAATACCCAATATGACCAGCAGTAAAAAAAACCTGCTGCTCCATTTGAATCGTTGCCACCGGGAAGCAGAATTCGTTTGAAAAACCTGGTGTGTTGGGTTAGCCGCCATAAAAGGTTGACAAAGTTCCTTCCATTCGTTGATTTATCAAAAATTGTTAAAGCGGTTTGGGCAGTTTTAAGAGTTATTTATGATGTAAAACCGGTCAATAATCCAGTTCCAGTTTTAGCCGGTCCTTTAATTCTTTCACCAGGGGGTATTGTTCGGTCAGCTGCAGAAATTGTTCCTTCTTGCTAAGGGGTCGTCCGGTCGTTTCGACCTGGCCTTCAGGTTGTGTGCGGATGCTGATCAGCAAGGAAATGTTTTTATTGTTGAAAACCTGCTGCAGGTAATCCGTCAGGTTTCTTTTTTCCTGCTCAATGAATTTCTGTTCCAGGTTATTGTTGGTAAGGGCTTCAAAATTTTGCCCGTCGATGATCCGTAATTCAGCCCGCTGAAAACTTTGGGTCGCAGAGTTTTTGTTGTCTTTTAATTGCCGGGTAAACAGGTCCCACGCCTCCTGTAGTGTATCTGCCTGCAGGGTTTTTTGTACTTGTTCGGTTTCCCTGGCCTGCCGGCTCACGACCTGCTGGCGAATCTTTGAAAGCGCTCCCATACTGGGGGCTTCCTGTGTGGCCGGGGGCTGAACCTTTTCCGTCCCTGCAGTTCCGGCGGTCATTTCCCCACCCATTTTACCGGTGGAAGCAGGCACTGTTTCTATGATCAGTTTGGCTTCACCGGAATTTGCCAACGGACTGTCCGTATGTTTGGGCTCATTTTTTTTCCTGTCGGCCCCGATTGGCTGGATATTGCGAAACGCTACCGGGGAGGCGCTGTCAACCAGTTTTTTTTTACTGCTGATCCCGCCGTTGTCAATGAGTTCAATAGCCTGCCGCAGATAACAGAGTTTGATCAGGGTCAGTTCAACATGGAGTCTTTTGTTGCGCGCCGCTTTGTAGTTCATTTCCGCTTCGTTCAGCACATTCAGGATACTGATGAGGAAGGCCGTGTCCGTTTTTTGCGCGGTAGCCATGTATTTTTCCCTGAAACTGTCCACCACTTCCAGCAGCCTGCCCGCTTTTTCATCTTTACATACCAGCAGGTTCCGGACGAATTCTGCAAACCCGTTCAGCACCAGGTCACCTTCAAATCCCTTGCTGTTGATAAAATCATAGAGCAGCATCGCATCCGTCAGGTTCTGCTGCAGCATGGCATCGATCAGCTTGAAATAATAGTCAGCGTCCAGTATATTCAGGTGTTCGAGCGTGTTCTGGTAGGTTACTTCCCCGTTGGTAAAGCTTACAATCTTGTCCAGGATGCTGAGCGCGTCGCGCATACAGCCCTCGCTTTTCTGGGCGATCACCTGCAGGGAAGCAGTATCCGCGCGGATCTCTTCCTTGTCGCAGATATCCCGGAGGTGCCCTACCGTATCGTGGACGGTTATGCGTTTAAAATCGAAGATCTGGCAGCGGCTCAGAATGGTGGGAAGTATCTTATGTTTTTCGGTAGTGGCCAGGATGAATATCGCATAGGGGGGAGGCTCCTCCAGTGTTTTTAGAAATGCATTGAAGGCCGAGGAACTGAGCATGTGTACTTCATCAATGATATACACTTTGTACCGGCCGGCCTGCGGCGCGAAACGAACCTGTTCTACCAGCGCACGTATATCGTCCACGGAATTGTTGCTGGCAGCATCCAGTTCATGGATGTTCAGGGAAGTTCCCTCGTTAAAAGATATGCAGGAATGACAGCGGTTGCAGGCTTCACCGTCGGGCGAAGGATTTTCGCAGTTGATGGTTTTGCCCAGTATCCGGGCACAAGTCGTTTTTCCCACACCTCTTGGCCCGCAAAAGAGAAAAGCATGCGCCAGCTGGTTATTTCGTATCGCATTCTTAAGCGTGGTGGTGATGTGTGATTGCCCCACGACCGATGAAAAATCCTGAGGTCTGTACTTCCTGGCAGAAACGATGAATTTGTCCATAACCTGCCCGCAATATACATCAATCTCCTATTGTAAAAGGGGGTGTCTTTTGAATTCCCGGGTCCTGTCGAACAGGTACCGGTACGTGGTCAATATCCTGCTGCGGAATACCTGTCCCAAACCTTCCGCCATGTTGATCATTTTTGGATTAAAATCTCCCACCCACTGCATTTCGTATTGTTCGTAGGAAAGCGACTGAACAACTTTTCCGGCTTCAACAATAAAAAAAGCGTCAATACCCCTGGCCTGGAATTCAGGAATGATGCCAAAAACAATACCGGTAAACTTC
>DATJYH010000422.1:0-4964 GCA_035499675.1 Puia sp. | reverse complement strand
AAAATCTTTGCCTGTTTTGTCATAGTTACTTTTTTGCTACGCCAAAAAAGAACCACAAAAAAGGCGACCTGAAAACGATAACGGCCCGTTTTCGGGAAGGTTCCCTGATTGAGCAGTAGTACTACTGTGGTGAACAGCAGTGGTTCACTGATCAACGCCGGATATTCGGGAAGAGAACTGAAAGTTACAATGAGTTATACATTAGATTTGTTGTATGACAGATGCTAATTTATGGACCAGGGATGAATTTCAGATTTCGACGGATCCATTGAAATTGGATGTGGCTTATATCCACGATTTTTTATCAAAACGGTCTTATTGGGCGGAACATATTCCCATGGAAACAGTACGCAGGTCCATAGCGGGCTCCCTGAATTTTGCTATATACCACCGGGAAAAACAGGTTGGTTTTGCCCGGGTGATTACGGATTGGGCCACTTTTGGGTATTTAGCGGATGTATTTATCGACGAGGGCTATCGCGGAAGAGGTCTATCGGTTTGGATGATGGAAATTATCATGTCGCATCCCCGGTTGCAGGGGTTTCGCAACTGGCAACTCGCTACCCGGGATGCACATGGGCTGTATGAAAAATTCGGTTTTAGAAAAATGGACAACCCAGACCGGATCATGCGTAAAAATGATCCGGACATCTATACCCGGAAAAAAGAGAAGGAGTAATACGGCGTTCCTTTACGAATTTGTTTTTTCGGCATACACCGCCGTGCCATAGGCCAACACTTCCGTGATGCCGTCCATTACCTCATTGGCGTCGTAACGCATGTTGATGATGGCATTGGCGCCACGTTCCGCTGCCTGCTGCTGCATGTGCTGAAAGGCCTCCTCCCTGGCCTTTTCACAGAGCTCCACATAAATAGAAAGTTTGCCGCCAACAAGGCTTTGCAGGCCCCCGGCAATATTTCCCAAAATACTGCGGGAGCGGACCGTGATTCCCCTTATTACGCCCAGGGACTTTGTGACTCGGTAACCATTCAGCTCGATGCTGGTAGTGATCATCGTTGGATCAATCATAAAAACGAGTTTGTATGAAATTAAGACAATAATTCCAGCCTTGCCCCCGCACACACCACGTTGTTCTTATCACCCTCAACAATTACCTTTGCCAAAATTTGTGAAGATGTTACAGTTGGCATTTATCCGGCAGCATACGGACCTGGTGAAACAGCGGCTGGCCATAAAAAATTTCAGGGAAATCGGACTGGTGGATACCATCATCGGTTTTGACGACCAGCGCAAAAAACTGCAATTGGAATCCGATACGGTACAATCCCGGATCAATGCCACCTCCAAAGAAATAGGTCAGCTGAAAAGCCGGGGAGAAGATGACAAGGCCAACCTGAAAAAAGAAGAAGTGGCTGCCCTGAAGTCGTCGCTTCAACCTCTCCAGGAACAACTTGGGAAAGTTGAATGGCAACTCAATGAAGCGTTGGTAACGCTGCCCAATATCCCTTCCGATAAGGTGCCGGCAGGGAAAAGTCCTGCCGATAATATCGTTGTCCGGGAGGGTGGATCCAGGCCACTACTGCATCCCGGCGCCGTACCGCATTGGGACCTCGCCAAAAAATACAACCTGATCGATTTTGAATTGGGAAACAAGATTACGGGAAGCGGATTTCCTGTGTATGTGCATCGCGGTGCCAGGTTGCAGCGGGCCATGGTACAGTATTTTCTCGATTTTAATACCGCCGCCGGTTATATGGAGTACCAGCCCCCGCTGATGGTAAATGAAGCTTCAGCCTTTGGAACCGGTCAGTTGCCGGATAAGGAGGGACAAATGTATTATGTGAACGAAGACAAATACTACCTGATACCCACATCCGAAGTACCGCTGACCAACCTGTACCGGGATGTGATCCTCAGGGAAATTGATCTCCCCGTCCGCATGACAGGTTATACGCCCTGTTTCCGGCGCGAAGCCGGGAGTTATGGAAAGGATGTTCGGGGGCTCAATCGCCTGCACCAGTTCGACAAGGTGGAGATCGTCCAGATTGTTGATCCGGGCAAAAGCTATGAAGTGTTGGAAGAGATGGTCAACCACGTAGAAAAACTCCTGGCCTCATTGGAACTACCGTATCGCATTCTCAAACTTTGTGGAGGTGATATGGGTTTTGCTTCTGCGCTCACTTACGATTTTGAAATATACAGCACAGCCCAGGAAAAATGGCTGGAAGTAAGCTCCGTGTCCAACTTTGAAAGCTTCCAGGCCAACCGCCTCAAACTTCGTTTCAAGGACGCTGCCGGTAAAGTGCAGCTGCTGCATACATTGAATGGAAGCTCGCTGGCGCTGCCCAGGATAGTGGCCGGGTTACTGGAGAATCACCAAAAACAGGATTCTATCCAACTACCCGAGGCACTCCATCCTTATTTTGGAGAAACGGAGATAAAGTAAGGAACTTTTACTCCGGGCGGATAGGTGTAATTCATTAGCGTTTGATTTTTTCCTAACATAAATCTTTGTGAATTGGGCGCATAACCGGCGCAGTGTGGAGCATTCATTTGTATCTTAAAAGACAAAATTCAAATGTATGCAGGGAAAAACTCTACTCACATTGATCCTTTTGCTCGCTATTACACTTCAAACAGTGGCGCAAATTCAAAAAGGGGACCTGTTGCTGGGAGGAACGGTTGGTTTTAACAACGGCAGCTATCCGGCTTCCTCATATTCCAATGCGGGCATATCTCCACACATTGCAATGGCAGTCAGCAACCAGGCGGCGATCGGATTTGGGATCGGAGCGAACTACAGTGCCACCGAAAATGCCGAAAAATCAGTCGGGATTTCTGGCAGTGTTTTTTATCGAAAATACTTCCTTATTAAAGACAAGCTTGGGTGGTATCTGCATACTTCGGCCACACTGGGATGGTCAAAAGATGAACAAAGCTTCCTCGACAGTACAGGTACAACATATACCAAGACCTATACCAATTCACAGAATTATACCCTGTCCGTTACTCCGGGTCTTTATTATCAGGTGACCCCATCCGTTCTGTTGAATGCCGATTTTGGAGGGGTTGGAGGATCCTATAGCAATTCCGGCGACGGTTGGTCATACAATATTTTTGTGAATTTTTTTCAGAATTTCCTTTTCGGCGTCGATTTTATCATCGGAAAGAACAGGAAATCCCCTCCCTCGTCTAATTAAACCTGTTCGCTGTCAGACAGTCAAAGGGCAAATTGGCGCATGATCATTACCAACCAACTCAAGAACCAGCACCTGATGTGGCGTGCAGGCTTTGGTCCAATGGCTGAAGATGTAAACCAGTTCAGGCATGTTTCCCAAAAAGACCTTTTCAAGGCGTTGATCAAATACAGCTCCCTCAAGCCCGAATACATCGATGTGGCTGATAACATGCTCAAGGGACTGATGATGGGCATTGGCGATACGGCCAGGATGCAGAAAAAAGACCTATCCGGGGATCAAAAAAAAGAACTGCGAAAACAATCGGTGCAGGATATCAAAAGCCTGAACCTGTCGTGGCTTAATGAAATGGTGAATTCGGATGCCCAGTTGCGTGAGAAGATCTCATTGTTCTGGCATGGCCATTTTGCTTCCCGCAATCTTAATATATTTTACGCGCAATTACTGCTGGATACCATCCGGCGGAATGCATTGGGAAATTTTGGCGACCTGCTGCGCGAAGTCAGCAAAAGCGCCGCCATGATCAATTTCCTGAACAATAACCAAAATAA
This sequence comes from Puia sp., assembly GCA_035499675.1. Lineage (GTDB taxonomy): Bacteria > Bacteroidota > Bacteroidia > Chitinophagales > Chitinophagaceae > Puia. Next base: position 1,254 of record DATJYH010000422.1, on the reverse strand, counting down.
AAAAGACCATCCCAACGAAAATTTTGCCCGCGAAGTCATGGAGCTTTTTACCATGGGCCGCGGACATTATACCGAAACCGATGTAAAAGAGGCAGCCCGCGCATTTACGGGCTGGGGCGCCAACCTGCAGGGAGAATTTGTATTCAGGAAATTCCAGCACGATGACGGCGAGAAAACCATTTTGGGGAAAACGGGCAATTTTGACGGGGACGATGTACTGGATATCCTGCTGCAGGAAAAACAAACCGCCCATTTTATCACAACAAAGATCTACCGGTATTTCGTAAACGATCAGCCGGATGAGTCCAGGATCTCCGCGCTGGCCGACCGTTTTTACCAGAATCATTACGACATAAAGGACCTGCTCGAAACCATTTTTACCAGCGACTGGTTCTATGCACCCAACAATATCGGCGCCGTGATCAAGTCACCCGTTCAATTGCTGGCAGGAATCCGGCGAATGCTGCCGATGCAGATTGAAAATGAAGAGGTGCAGCTGCTGGTACAGCGATTGCTGGGGCAATTACTTTTTTATCCGCCGAATGTGGCAGGATGGCCGGGAGGAACCAATTGGATCGACAGCTCTTCGCTGATGTTCCGCATGCGCATCCCACAGATCATCTATGCATCAGACGATTTCCAGATGAAGCCCAAGGATGACGACGACCAGATGATGGGTATGCGGGATATGGAAGAAACAACCACGAAATTCAAAGGAGTCGGCAAAATAAAGGGTGGCCAGGCCATCAGGGCCACCATTGACTGGGACAAATACAGCAAACAATTTGACAGTGTGCCGGAGTCATCCCTCCAGGAAGAGATCGGCCGGGTGCTGCTGCAAACCACGCCTGCCCTGCAAACCAGTACCCTGCAGAAGTATACCGACAGGAGCAGCCGGGAAAGCATCCTCAAAACAACAACGATCCAGCTGATGAGTACACCGGAATACCAGTTATGTTAAAAGATAAAATAAAATCCCGTCAGGGATCGATAGAAACCAGATCCGGGGAAATTACAAGTTAAACCGCTTCCTTACGAGGAAGTAACGGAGGTTCTTATGTTGATAAAAAGAAGAGCATTTCTGCAAACAGGTGGTCTGGCCACCGCCTCGTTGATGCTGCCAAAATTCCTGAAGGCTTTTGAGCGGAGCAACCTGGTGCCTCCGGGAAATAAGGTATTGGTGGTATTGCAGCTTAGCGGGGGAAACGATGGACTGAACACGGTTATCCCCGTGCGCAATGATATCTACTACCG
>DATJYH010000421.1:0-6257 GCA_035499675.1 Puia sp. | reverse complement strand
ACTACAACATAAAAATGCACTATATGGACAGTATCACCATCACCGGAATCGTTTCTATTATTACGGCCGGCGTTAGCACCGCCCTGGGCTGCGTGGCACCGGCCCTGGGAGAAGGCCGGGCGGTATCGACCGCGCTCAATTCACTCGCCCGGCAACCGGATGCGGCTTCTACCATAACGCGGACCCTGTTTGTGGGCCTGGCCATGATAGAATCCATCGCCATTTATTGTTTCGTGGTATCCATGATCCTGATTTTCGCCAATCCGTTCTGGAACCACTTCATAGCAAAATAGGGAACTGCCATGCTGATCGACTGGTTTACCGTGATGGCACAGGTCATCAATTTTATCGTTCTCGTGTGGCTGCTCAGGAGATTTTTGTACAAGCCTGTGCTCCGGGCCATCGATGACCGCGAAAAACTCATCGCCGGCCGCCTCCGGGATGCCGCCGCCAGGTCGCGGGAAGCAACCCGTCAGTACGAGGAATTTTCGGAAAAGAACAAAGCGCTGAACGAGCAACGCACAGTCCTGATGGCCCGCGCTGCCGAAGACGCCTCCATAGAACGGTCACGCCTATTCGAAGAGGCGCGTCGCGACATGGAAGGCTGGAAGGCTGCTGTGTTGAAGGCGGAAACCGGGGAACGACAGGAAGCGGCCAGGGAACTCCGTCGCCGGATCGAAACGGAAGTTTTTGCCCTCGCCAGGAAGGCCTGCATAGAATTGGCCGATGGCCGGCTGGAAAACCAGGTAGTAACGGTCTTCCTTAACCGATTACAGGCAATGTCGGCATTGGACAAAGCAAACCTGCAGGCAGGTCTCAAAAGTTCCACCGGCGTCGTCCTGGTCCGCAGCGCGTTCGCACTGGAACAGGAGCAGCAAGAACAGATCGGCCAGGCGATTGCCGCGTTGCTGGAAACAACAACCCCCCCAGCATTTGAACTGAAGCCGGAACTGATCGCCGGAATAGAACTCAGCACCGACGGGCATACCGTAAGCTGGAACCTGTCGGACTACCTCGGCACCGTAGAAGAAAAACTTGACCAGCTCGACCGGCTGGACAGCAATTCAACACCCCGGTCATGACAGACAGCCATCTCCCGCATAGCTTTTTCGATGAAACGTTCAACCGGATCAGCCGGGCCAGGGAAGAATATACCCCGGAGGTCGGAATCCGCGAAACCGGGATGGTCCGCACCATTTCAGCGGGCATTACCAGGATCAGCGGGTTGCCGGGTGTGGGCCAGGATGAGCTGGTAAAATTTCCGGGTGATCTTTTTGGAATTGCCTTTGACATTGACGCGGACGAAGTGGGTGTTGTGTTGCTGGGCGATTACGCGCACCTGAAAACAGGCGATGAAGTTTTTCGCACGGGCAGGGTCATGGATGTACCCGTTGGCGAGGGTCTGATCGGGAGGATCATCGATCCATTGGGAAGACCGATCGATGAGCTGGGGCCCATTCCTTTCACAGAACGCCGGCCCATTGAAAGCAGCGCTCCTCCTATTATGGACCGCGCGCCGGTAACCGTTCCCCTGCAAACGGGCGTGAAAGTGGTGGACATGCTGATCCCCATCGGGAGAGGACAACGGGAACTGATTCTTGGCGACCGGCAAACCGGGAAAACTGCCATCGCCATCGATACCATCCTGAACCAACGTGGGCAACATGTGCTATGCCTGTACTGCGCCATTGCACAAAAAGCTTCTTCCGTGGCGAAATCCATTTCATTGCTACGCGAAAAAGGAGCGATGGAATATACCTGCGTGGTCGTGAGTGAAGGAAGCGATTCGCCGGGTCTCAATTATATTGCGCCCTATGCCGCCACCAGCATTGCCTCTTATTTCATGCAGCAGGGAAGAGATGTGCTGATCGTGTACGACGATCTTACACATCATGCCAGGGCCTATCGTGAGCTTTCCCTGTTGTTGCGCCGCCCACCCGGTCGCGAGGCATTTCCGGGTGATATTTTCTACATCCATTCCCGTTTGCTGGAACATGCCACCCACCTGCGCCCCGGCCTGGGCGGCGGTTCGCTGACCGCATTGCCTGTCATTGAAACGGAAGCGCAGGACATTGCCGCCTATATCCCCACCAACCTGGTGTCCATTACGGATGGGCAGCTGTACCTGTCGCCGGACCTTTTTGAGTTGGGCATACTGCCCGCGGTGGATGTAGGAAAATCGGTTTCCCGGGTGGGTGATAAAGCGCAGCTCGACATGTTCCGCGCACTGGCCGGAAAATTAAAACTTGAATATGCGCAGTTTGAAGAACTGGAAGCGTTTTCAAAGTTTGGTACCCGGCTGGATGAAAACAGCAGCAAGATCATTGAGCACGGCCGAAGGATCAGGGCGGTGTTGAAACAACCGGAAGCAGATCCCATCCAGGTACCTGAACAGATCCTGTTGCTGCTGGCGCTGGGAGCAGGGTTGTTTGATGAAGTTCCGCCCGCAAAGATGGAGGAAGCACAACAGGTTGTTCGGCAGCAATGGACCACACTGCCGGAAAACAGGCGCTCCACTTATTTCAGAGAGGGCAAAATTTCTGATCCTGAACGATCGGAATGGCTCACCACTCTTGAACAATCGCTTCGCATTTTTAAAAATACCGATCATGACCGACAGTCTTGATAATCTACGTCACAGGATTGCGGGCGTACGCGAACTGGGCAGCGTAGTAAGGAACATGAAGGCCATTGCCGCTTCAGGCATCCGTCAGTCGGAAATGGCAGTGGAAGCCCTGTGGGACTATCAGCATGCGGTCAACCTGGGATTGGCAGCCTGCCTGGCCAGGGTTAAATCTTCCCGGACAAGGTTTCCCGGAATCCGTCCGGGTGCAGCCATTGGCTCAGTAGTAATGGGCTCCGACCTGGGACTGGTCGGTCGTTTCAATGATGGCATTGCCACGTTTGCAGCCGGAAAATTGCTCGCCCTCCGGGGAACAAAAACAACCTGGATCTGCGGGGAAAATGTCCGCCCGCTGTTGGAGGAGTCTGGTTTTATGATCAGCAACTGCTCCCCCATGCCAGGCTCCGTTAAAGCCATCACGGCCACTGTTGCCGGCCTGTTGCTGCAGATGGAGGAGTTCCTGGACGCCCACCCCTTTGCACGTGTCCTTGTCTTCTACAACCGAATTCATAGCACCGGTCTGCCTGTTCCTGTCTGCCGCCAACTCATGCCCCTGCCGCAAAAATTATGGCACATGGACCAACCATCCGCCCCCGGCCCCGAACTCGTGGATGGACTGGATGTCAACCTGGGCGCACTTGTCCGGGAATACCTTTTTGTTGCGATGTATCGCGCCTGCGCAGCATCGCTGGCAGCCGAGCATGTTTGCCGGCTCGCGGCCATGCAACGGGCGGAAAAAAAAATCCGGGAAATGACCGGTGAACTAACGGCAAGCTATAACCGCCTCCGACAGGGATCCATCGACGAAGAACTATTTGATGTAATTGCAGGAACACAGGCCGCCCGGAAATGAGCCATAGAATCCACAGCAATGCAGGTGCGCTCCTTACGGTGCCCGCCAGTGTATACCCTTTCGAACGCTGTTTCGGCGGCAAAGCCTGCGGCTGGAGGAATTCCCCTTTCCGACGGTATCCTGCCCGGCTATGCCGGCCATTTACCCGGTAACTGTCCCACCCGCGGAAAATGGCTTTCTGTGACATCCCGATGCATAAACACGTTTTATCCGGAGACAAACCGGAGATGTCAGGCATTTCATTTTCCAAGATGGATGAACTTTTTGAGGCTGCCTGGTATGCTATCCGGTAATGCGTCGGACCAGGACTGATATAACATTCAACCGCTGTCCTTTGAACAGAATAATGCAGGTTTTACTTTAGCGTGGCATCGTTTGGTGCCAATACACAGCATGGACACTAATGGACACCAGGAACACACACTAAAATAGGTGTAAACTATTATGCTCTTGAGCTGTAAAGTCTTTTCCCGGGATGTCTATTGTTAATCCGGAAAATGTTTTGCAAGCGGTGATGCCAGCATGAGCATTGTTCAGAAGACGATTTCAGATGACAAAAAGGATCAGCCGGAAGACGATCAGTGAACCGATATTTTACTATTAAAATTCCGGCCCTGTTGTGAAATCGCTGATTTTTAATTAAATTTATCATATTCCGGTCTGCTGACCCATTTATAGCTGATAAACTATCCTGCTATTTATTTTCGGGATTAAAAACCATGAAAAAAACCAATACCTTCTAATTGGCTTTTATTTCGGAGCGACTACCGTCAGCGGATGATTTTTTGTCATTACCCTTAGTCAACTGACTGAATTGTTTTCAGCAATTTTAGCCCATATGTTTTCTCCCGAAACAATAACATTTGAAAGTGAAGCCGGTTTCCAGGCGCTGTTTAAATATGCCACGGTTGGTATTCTTGTAATCAACAGCAAGGGCAATATTGAACTTGCCAATCCCTGCATTGAATCTCTTTTTGGTTACAGCAATTCGGAGCTGATCGGGCGACCTGTTGAAATTCTGATACCCACATCCATGCAGAGAAGACATGTACATTACCGCAATGGGTATTTTGAGAACCCCAAGGCAAGACCCATGGGCTACGGTATGAAACTTTTTGCCCGTAGAAAAGACGGCTCCGAATTTCCCGTTGAAATCAGTTTGGGCCATTACGAATTGTCCGGTGAGCCACTGGCTGTGGCTTTTGTGACAGATACCACCGAAATAAGGAAAATTGAGGCACAGCTGAGGGAGACCGCGAATGAATACCGCCTCATATTTGACGGCATTCACGAATCATTCATGCTTCAACAGATTGTTAAAAATGAAAGTGGAAAGATAACTGACCTGCTTTTCCTGGAGGTCAATCCCGCCGCACAGAAAATATTAGGAAAGAGCCGCGATCAGATCATCGGTCACCTGAGAAGCGAGTTTTTCGGACCATTGGACGATCGGCTGACTGAGATTATTGCCCGAGTGGAACAGGGAGAAAATGTCAGCTATGAGCAGTATATCAAATCTATTGACCGATGGTTTGACCGGAGATTTTATTTGCATAAACCAGGCCAACTGATCGCCTTAAGCATTGATATTACCCAAAACAAACGGGATGAAGAGGCGTTGAAAAGAAACCAATCCATCCTGGAGAGAGAAACTGTTGTCCTGTCCTTTCTCAATGAAAGCAGCACGCGTCTATCGCGCATAAACAATCTGCACCAGGGACTCGACGAAGTGCTCCTTGATGCCATCTCCCTGACCGGAGCCGAAATGGGCAACGTGCAACTGCTGGACCGGGAAAATCAGGCACTGGTGATTGTGGCGCAAAAAGGATTTTCAGGAGAATTCCTTGAACATTTTCGCGAGGTTTCTGCAACCGATAGCTCCGCCTGCGGACAGGCATTGCACGAAAAAAAACAAATTACCATTGAGGATACGGAAACAGATGTGACTTACGCCGGGCACCGGGAAATTGCTCAAAAATCCGGATACAGGGCCGTACAATCTACTCCTTTATTCGGGCTGGACGGATCCCCGATCGGAATGATTTCCACCCATTATCAAAGTCCCCACGTATTTACTTCGCAGGATTTGAATAAAATGGAACTTTTTGCACGAAATGCAGAAAGTTTTATAGAACGCTGCGTTGCTTACAGCGAATTGGAAATGAAAATAGCCGACCGAACCAGTGAGCTCGCCCTGGCCCTGGAAAGGGAGAAAGAACTGGGTGATTTAAAGTCGAGGTTTGTGTCTATTGCGTCACATGAATTTCGTACACCGCTGAGTACCATACTTTCCAGTACTTCCCTGGTTGAGTCGTATAACAAAGAAGGGCAGGAAGTAAATAGAAAAAAACATACCAACCGCATTAAATCTTCCGTAAAAACCCTTACCGATATCCTGAACGATTTTCTTTCACTCGAAAAACTGGAATTGGGTAAGGTGGAAATACTGAAAGAAACGCTCAACCTTCACCAGCTGTCAGTTGATATCGTTGAAGATCTCAATGAGCTCCTGAAGACCGGGCAAACAATCCATGTTTTGTATGCAGGCAATAAAAATGTTACCCAGGACAAAAAGGTCCTGCGACACGTTTTATCAAACCTTCTTTCAAATGCAATCAAGTATTCAGGGGAACATAAGAAGATACAGCTGTCCCTGGAGAACGATGATAACCTTATTTCAATCGAAGTAAAAGATGAGGGGATCGGCATACCGGAAGAAGATCAGAAGAACCTCTTTGACAGTTTTTACCGGGCAAAGAACGCAACCAATATACAGGGTAC
>DATJYH010000420.1:0-7057 GCA_035499675.1 Puia sp. | reverse complement strand
AACAGCACCAGGAAGATCAATAGGACAATGCCCACAATCCTGAAAAATTTTTTCATATATAGAGATTTATTGGATGCGCTGCCCGTTTTTACAATCCATATTTGTCAACAAGATAGATCAAAGCCGCCATATTCAGGGCGCCCATCTCCAATTCCCGTTTATTCACATTCTCAAACACGTCCCCGGCAGAATGATGATAGTCAAAATAGCGTTGTGAATCAGGAATCAGTTCACCCACCGGCACGCCCATCATCACGTTCAACGGTTCCACATCCGCGCCACCACCACCGGGGTAAAATTCGTATACACCATACTCCTGTAAAAGCTGGAGCCAGGGCTTAACCTTCTCCATTTGTTCTTTCGACAGGGATAGTGCAAAGCCCCTGGGCGTAAATCCGCCTGCATCGCTCTCCAGGCCAAATACATGTTTTTCATTTTTTGCCTTGGCTTCGGCAGCGTATTTCTCGCCTCCCCGGCCTTTATTTTCCTCATCGGTAAACAACACAATCCGGATGCTGTGTTTTGGCTTGTATCCTACTGCCTTGAGCGCCCGCAACACTTCGATGGAATGTACACAACCGGCTCCATCATCCTGCGCCCCTTCGGCAGGATCCCAGGAATCGAGATGGCCGCCGATCGTGATAAATTGGTCGGGGAATTCCGTTCCCGTCCACTCGCCGATCACGTTATAGCCGGTGGTGTCCGGCAAAGTGTGCGCATTTGACTTCAAAAACAGTTTTACCCGGTTGCTTTTCTGAACAGCCTTGGATAGTTTGTCGGCGTCCCATAATCCAATGGCGAGGGCGGGAATTTTTGGAAAGGAGTCATTGTAGCGCATGGCCCCGGTATGGGGGTTGTTGTCGGTCGATTCTGTCATGGAACGAACCACTACCGCCACGGCTCCGTACCTGGCAGCGCGGCTGGCGCCCGCACCACGATAACGAACGGCATCGCCATAAGCGATAAAAGTCTGCACATACCGGGGATTGAATTTATAATTGTAGAACACAATCTTGCCCTTCACTTCATTTTTCCGCTGCTCCAATTCATCAAAGGAATTAACCATCATCACCGGGGCCGTGATCCCCTTTGCACCAGTACCCACGGAATTCCCCAGGGCCAGCACTTTGATGGAGCTTTCCTTGTCGGGTTCAATCAGCTTGCCCTCGTCTCTTCCTCCCCGAACCCAGTGTGGGATCTTGCATTCCTGCAGGTATACCTTGTCGGCACCCGCTGCCTGCAATGCCTGTTGTCCCCAACGCTCCGCCTTGTATGTTTGTGGTGAACCTGAAAGTCTGCCACCAACGGTTTTGGTCAGGGTATGCAGATTTTCATAGGCCATGCTGTTGGTCAATACTTCATCTGCGATGGCCCGTATCATTATGGAGTCCTCTTTTTGCGCGGTTGCGCCGAGAAAAAACAAAATGAAAGCACCAATGAACAATAAACGACTCATGTGTGTTAATTTCCGCTAAGTTAAGGAAACCGGGGATCGATGGAAAAGCGGGGAAAAGAATTCTGGTTACCTTCGCCTTCTTAATACATAATGTTGAGATATGAGGATCGGAATTGTTTGTTATCCCACTTTCGGGGGAAGTGGCGTTTTGGCAACGGAACTGGGAAAAGCGCTGGCAGATAAAGGCCACCAGGTACACTTCATCACCTACCGGCAACCCGTAAGGCTAAATGAATTCAGCGCGAATATTTTCTTTCATGAAGTACGTGTTACCAACTACCCGTTGTTCGACTATCCCCCATATGAAACCGCATTGTCCAGCACCATGGTGGATGTGATCATCAACCACCAGCTTGACCTATTGCACGTACATTATGCCATTCCTCATGCCTCAGCGGCTTATATGGCCAAAAAAATCGTGGAGGCACAGGGAAAAAGAATCCCCGTGATCACCACCCTGCATGGCACCGACATTACATTGGTGGGCAAAGACAAAACCTTTGCCCCGGTAGTGGCTTTTTCCATCAACCAGAGCGATGCCATCACGGCAGTTTCACGAAACCTCCGCGATGAAACCTACCGGACCTTTAACATTATGAAGGAAATAAGGGTCATCTACAATTTCGTGGATGCTGCCCGTTTCCGCAAAAAGCCCATCGACGCGTTTCGGAAGGTCATTGCCCCCAATGGCGAGAAGATCCTGATGCATGCTTCCAATTTTCGCAAGGTGAAAAGGGTGCAGGACGTGGTCCGCATTTTTGCGGAGGTGAGCCAGAGAATCCCTGTCAAATTGTTGTTTGTGGGTGATGGACCCGAAAGATCAACAGCAGAAAATCTCTGCCGGGAGCTGAACCTGTTCAATGATATGCGCTTTGTAGGAAGACAGGAGCAAATGGAAGAAATCCTGGCGGTGGCAGATCTGTTCCTCCTCACTTCAGAATATGAAAGCTTTGGGCTCGCAGCACTCGAGGCCATGGCGGCGGGCGTGCCTGTAATATCCACCGATGCCGGCGGCCTTCCCGAAATCAATGTGAACGGGGTGACCGGTTATCTAAGCAAGGTGGGAGATGTGGCAGACATGAGCCATCATGCCATTGAAATCCTGCAGGACGAAGCTGTGCTCACCAAATTCAGGGCTAACGCCATTGAACATGCGAAGAAATTCGACATTCAATCCATTGTGCCGGAATACGAGGCGTTGTACAATCGATTTTTGGGGTAGAGGGAGTTAACAGTTGACAGCCGATACCGTCATCAATTTTTCTCCTGTCATCTGCTAACTGTCAACTTTCCCGAGGCAGGCCTTAACGCCCATTGTGCCGGAGCCATTTTTCGGGATCGAATTTATGATCCTTGTCGTCCGACAGGATGAATTCCAGCTGACCAATGTCGGATATCTTTCCCAGCATTTGCCCGGTTCTTACATCCTGCCCTTTGGAAACAGCAACGCCTTCGAGATTGCTATAGGTAGAAAAATATTTCCCGTGCCTGACCATCACCGCCGTTACATCACCCACGTTGAATACACTTTGCACCTGGCCATCAAAGATAGCTTTGACCGTGGTGCCTGGATTGGCCTCAATCGTAATGCCCTGGTTGTTGTAACGGATCCGGTTCACATAACTCTGGAGCCCGAAATGCATGGACACATTTCCTGCATCCATCGGCCAGGGCAGGTGGCCCCGGTTTTTTTCAAAATTATCTGATAAGGCAATATCCGTCCGGCTGTCAAACACGGTCATGTTTTTGGGTTTGGCAGGGGCCGCCGTGGAACCGGCATTGCTGCTGGTGCTGGGTGCAGGTTTTTCGGGAGCCGTCCTGGTATCCGCATCTTTCTTTTTAGCCGCATCGCGGATTGCCTCTTCCCTGGCACGACGAATGGCGGCGGCAATGGCATTGCCCAGCCGCTGGTCCTGTTTTTGCTTGGCGCTCATTTCCTTTTTTAGTTCCTTTTCCTGCGACTGCAACTGCGAAACCACGGCATCCTTTTCCTTTTTTTCCACCTCCAACACCTGTTTTTCCTTGTTTTGTTTTTGCAGGACCTCATCTTTTTCCACCCGCTTTGTCCGTAACACGGAAATCTTGTCCTGCAGCAGGGCCTGCGTACGGTTGATGTTTTCCGCTCTTTCTTCGCGATAGGCCCGGTAAGAGCGCAGATAAGCAACCCTTTTTACTGCATCATTGAAACTGCTGGCGGCAAAAATAAAATTGAGAAAGTCGTAGTTACTCCGGTTTTCGTACGCATATACCACGCTCTCTTCGTATTGTTTGCGAAGTGTGTCCAGCTCCCGCCGGAGTTTCTGGATCTCCTGGCCGGACTGGCTGATATCAGACTGGATGAAATTGATCTGCTGGTTGATGTTTTGTATGGCCGATTCACGCAAACGGAGTCTTCTCTGCAGCAAAGCGAGCTGGCCAAGCGTTTCTTTCTTGTTTTTCTTGGTTTCGTCGAGGGAGCGTTTTACGTCCTCTATCTCTTTCTGGATAGCTTCCCGTTCTTTTTCCAGGTCCGTACGATTCTGTGCAGGCGTCTGGCAAAAAACCATCGTACTCACCAAAAAAACGGCGGTGCAGAGAATCCCTTTTCTAAACATATTCATCATGGCTGACATAATCTGTGGCGTTCAACAGGCCTTGTTTTCCACAAAATAAATGTAATAACGCTTATTTGTGTTTATAATTTTTCGGAATGGGAAAAGGAAAGCTTAAGGCCTCGTTAAAATTATACTGCTTAAAACTCAGTTCTATGTCCAGTTTCGATTTTTCAGCGAGGGAAATCTTCCGGTAAGTTGAAAAACGAATTGTATCCCGCGATTCATAGTCCCGGTAAGTCAGGTCGCAGGTACGCGCCCGCATCACATCCACATCATCCAGCTTGGCATGCTTCAGCGTATAGTCATTCCTGTTGAGCGTAAGATAATTTTTGAACAGGTCGTCCATACTCAACAGGGAAATGCCTTGTTCCTCGTTGCGGTAAAAAACCACGTTGCTGTCCAGGTAGATGGGGTTGCCGATCAAGAGGTCCTGCAGGGTTTTGAAATTGAGGGGCACTTTGGCCACTTCCTGCAGATAACTTAACGAACGGAAGAGTACACTTTTGTCCATCTTGTCGAGGATCTTGACACTGTCGGGCGTGATCATGACCCGGAAGGCCTCAATCCCCAGGATGGCATCTCCCCTCACCCAGATGATGCTGTCCTTTAATATTCGCATGAACGCCGTGAACTCATAGGCCTTGCCATCACTGCCCTCATAGTTCACTTTGATCTTGGCGGAGAAAGTTTTAAAATCAATGTTGTTTCGCTTTACCCGTGAAAAAATATTGGCGATAAATTTCAGGGAGTCCGCCTTGGGATCGTCCTTAACTACTACCACCGTGGTGGTGTCGGCCTTGGAATTGGTGATGGCGTGCTGGATCTTTTTGGTGGACCGGCAGGCGGTGCCCAGTACCCAAAAACAAAGTGCAGCGAACAACCCGTAACCTATGCGCCGGTATTGGTAAAATCTTCCTTTCTTTCCTGAAATGATCTGTTCCTTTTTTTTCATTTCCTATGATTTACCGGTATGCCCGAATCCACCATGATTGCGCGCCGTTTCCTGAATATATTCCACCTGCTCCCAGCTTACCCGCTCTACCCGCTGAATAACCATTTGAGCAACCCGGTCGGCATGCGTAATGACCTGTTCTTCCGAGGATAAATTCACCAGGATCACTTTAACCTCACCACGATAGTCTGCGTCGATTGTTCCGGGGGAATTCAAACAGGTAATGCCCTGCCTGGCCGCCATCCCGCTCCGGGGACGGATCTGCGCTTCATATCCTTCAGGAAGCTCCAGGAAGATGCCCGTGGGCACCAAAACTCTTTCCAGTGGCTTTAACAACAGCGGCCCTTCCAGGTTTGCACGAATATCCATACCCGACGACCCTTCAGTGGCATAGGCCGGCAGGGGATTCTGCGACCGGTTGATGATTCTCACACGTAATGTTGGCATGCTGGCAAAGGTAATAAGGATGCAGGATTTTCAGGTCTTTGCGATGAAGTGGTTTGCGAAGGAATATGTTCCTGCTGCGTGCGGCCGGTCATTCCGCTTTTTTTAGTAACAGTGTCGCATATGCGACGAGCCCCTCTCCCCGCCCCACAAATCCCATCTGTTCCGTGGTTGTGGCCTTAATGGAAATATCCTCTTTGGCAACCTCCAGGATGCCGGCGATGACTTCCTGCATGGCACCTGCATATTTTTTGATTTTTGGCATTTCCAGGCAAACCGTGCTGTCCACGTTAACCACCCGGTATTGCCGTTGTTTAACCAGCGCATGGGTCCGCTCCAGCAGGATCTTGCTGTCCATATTCTTATAAGCAGGATCCGTATCGGGAAAATGACTGCCGATATCACCGAGGCTAAGCGCACCGAGCAGGGCGTCGCAGATGGCATGCAGCAATACATCCGCATCGCTGTGACCCAGGGCCCCTTTGCTGTGGGGTATGTGTACGCCACCCAGCCAAAGCGCTCTCCCCTCCGCGAATTGATGGAAATCGATACCAAAACCGATCCTGTATGACATATACCCGTTCGTTACAATAAAAAGCGCCCCGGAATATCCGGGACGCTTCAAAATTATCCGGTTTTCAACAAACCTTTGCCAAATTATTTATTCTTTGCCGTTATCGATGTCAAATACCAACCCGAAACGGATGGTGTTGGAAAGCGGGTTGCGCGTAACACCGTTGCCGGATGGAATCAGGTAGGAAAAATTTAGTCCAAGCACGTTGTATTTAAGTCCTACACCGAGCGTAAAATACTGGCGATCGCCCTGGTTTTTCCCTTCATAAAAATAACCCGCCCTGAAAAAGAACTGGTCATTGTATGCATATTCACCGCCCACCGAAAAATCGTAGGCCCCGTTCCCGAATGACTTGAACCAACTGCTCACTACACTCTGGTCATGGTAGTTGGCCAGGTTGATCGAGTCCTGTGTCGGATCGCTGGGATTGGTAGGTTCTGGCGTAGAAGGAACCAGGAGTTTATTGATGTCGAGCCCGAACATCACTTTGTTCTGCTCGTTGAATACCATGGTATAAGCAGCTCCAATGGAAAGATTGGCCGGGATATATTCCTTTGCCGTAGCATCGTTGGTGTAGCCGATCTTGGTACCCAGGTTGGTCAATGCTGCACCAAAATTCCATCCCTGCCCTTCTGCATTTGTCCCCTTGTAGAAAAAGGACAGGTCAGCCGACACTGCATTGCCGGGTTTATAGGTGTTGCCGTTAGAAGCGTAGCCTGATGCCAGGTCCGAATGAATGTAGCGCATGGCCAGTCCCAAAGACAAATTACGCGACAATTTGCGTGAGTAACCGATATCCGCACCAAGTTCGCGGGGACGCCCGGTTCCGAGGGTATTGCCACTATAGTCGGTAAACTGGATATTACCGAGGCTGAAATACCGGAGAGAGGCAGTCAGTGCCTGGTTCTCATCCAGCTTGTGGTAACCCGTGGCAGCGAGTAAATAGACATCATTCAACCCCAGGTCTTTCAACCAGGGAGTATAGGTCAAACCGATGCCCGTCTTATAATCGGTAAAAGGTGTTTTGGCAAGGTTAT
>DATJYH010000419.1:0-4835 GCA_035499675.1 Puia sp. | reverse complement strand
AAATCAGAACATAGCAGCGCTATAAGTTATAAGAATCAAAACGATTATAACAAAAATATCAAAGCCCGGAGTCATTGGCTGCAGATCCCGATCTTAACATCTGTTATTTGTCTGAACGATCAGTCCTTAGGTTCCCATAATTCAATTTTGTTGCCTTCTTCGTCAAGAACATGAATGAACTTTCCATAGTCATAGGTTTCTACCTTATCCAATACCGTCACCCCTTCCTTTCTTAATTCCTCTACGAGAGTTTCCAGGTCTTCAACCCGGTAATTGATCATAAAATCTTTTGTTGAGGGGTCGAAATATTTCGTCCTTTCAGAAAAAGGGCTCCACAAGGTATATCCCTTCTTTGTCGAGTCCGCTATCTGTCGCCACTCAAACTTTGCCCCGTATGGCAGGGTGTCTAAACCGAGATGGGTCTTATACCATTCTTTGACTTTCCGCGGGTCCTTGCATTTGAAAAAAATACCCCCAATCCCGGTTACCCGTCCTTTTCTAGCCTGCTCTTTAGTTGACTTACTCAGTATTGAGTTAAATGCGAAACCTACAGCAAATGACGTCGCAAGAGACAACATGATGAATGTTCTTTTTATCATTGGGAGACGCTTTATTGTTTTGCATGTAATTACCCATGCTTGTTGACTTTCGACTTCACCCGGCACGAATTGATATCATATCATAAGCCCTTTGCACCGAGGTTCGAATAATTCCCCCGGGCAAGACATCAGCCATATCTAACGAATATCTATACCTGTATAAAACACTTGCGGCAGGATGGAGAACTACTTTAATATGCGGGAAGTGGGCTGTACCGGGCTCGAACCAGTGACCTCTGCTCTGTCAAAGCAGCGCTCTGAACCAACTGAGCTAACAGCCCTTGTTTATAACAGGGCACCAAAGATAAGGCCTTCCACTCAATAATCAGCCCTGGCCATTGACGGCGCCCCTGCGTTCGATTTCTTTTTTGATCAGCCCGAGTTCCCGCCCCGTCTGTCCGCTCACAGAGCTGTTCTCCTGCGCACGGCGCATGAGGTAGGGGATCACATCCTTAATGGGACCAAAGGGCAGGTACTTGCTGACGGCACATCCCGCATGGGCCAGGTTGAAAGTGATGTTATCACTCATGCCATAGAGCTGCGAAAAATGAATATGCGGATGGTTGAAGGGTAAATTTTTCTGAAGCAGCAGTTCCGTTGCATACAGGTTGCTGTATTCATTATGCGATGCCACGATCAGCGCAATCCGGTCGATATGGTCAATGCTGAAGGCAAGGCCCGCGTTGTAATCGTGATCGGTGGCTTCCTTATCGTGCTGGATCGGCGAGGGATAATTCATTTCGGCTGCCCGTCTCCGTTCCTTTTCCATATAGGCGCCGCGCACCAGTTTGGCGCCGAGTACAAAGTTGCGGAGCTCGGCTGCTTCCAGCGAATCTTGCAGGAACTGCAGGCGGTCGTGGCGGTACAATTGCACCGTATTGTACACCACTACTTTCTCCTTGTTGAACTGTTCCATCATGAGGATGCTGAGCACATCAACGGGATCCTGTATCCAGGATTCTTCTGCATCTACCAGCACACCCACGTTTTTGTCCGCCGCGGCCCGGCAAATACGCAACATCCGTTCGTGTACCCGCTGCCACTCGGTCTTTTCTTCTTCAGACAATGCTTCTACCGCCCGGGTATATCTTTTCATCAGGCTGCCTGCGTTTTGTTCCACGGAATGGTCCAGCTTTTCCAGCAAACCAAAACGCGCAAACCCGGTTACCTTGATGCTCATAAAGGGGATATTGGGCTGTGTGGAGGCATAGTTGATGACCCGGATGAATTCCTCGCAGGCATGGTCAAATCCTTCTTCCCCATTGTCGCCGCCTTCCACGCCATAGTCCAGGATCACCTGTACATGATAGGCCGCCAGTTTTTTGGCCACCGCCGCGGTTTCTTCCAGCGTTTCCCCGCCTACAAACTGCGAAAAAATGGTATTTCGGATAAGCCCTTGTACCGGCAGCCCGGACCGGATGGCCCAGGGTGTGACCCTGGTGCCCATCTTCACCAGCAGGGGATAACCCATGGAAGAAAAAAGGAACCTTGCTTTTTTTAGTTCTTTGTCCGACTTGTATTCAAAGGCATTCTCGGTATTGTCAAACGAAATAACGGGGGTGGAAGGACTCATACAAACAAAGGATCATGTGGCCTCAAATGTATGAAGGAAATCGTTAATGAAATATGCCGGCATTCATGTTAACCAGTGCTTCGTTTACACAGGTGCCTGAATGGTTTCGGAAGTCTTTAAATATTTCATTATTTTGGGCAATAATCCTTTTTTATGGGAAAATACCCCCAAACCTTAACCTTAACTGCCCTGTTCATATTTCTCTTCTCCTGCCAGCAAAACAAACCACTCTACAACAGCATCATCCGGAATGGCCTCGTGTACGACGGCACTGGCGCCCCACCGGTGAAGGCCGATGTGGGCATCAATGCCGATACGATTGCGTTTATCGGCGACCTGTCGAAGGAAAAAGCCCTCAACGAAATTGATGCCAAGGGAATGGCGGTGAGCCCGGGTTTTATCGACATGCAAAGCCAATCCATGATCTCCCTGTTGCAGGACGGGCGGTCGCTGGGTGCCGTTAAACAGGGTGTAACCCTGGAAGTATTCGGGGAGGGTTTTTCAGAGGGACCCATGACGGACAGCATGAAAAAAACGGAACTGGCGCAGGAGGGGGATATCAAATACAATATTGAATGGACCAGTTTAAAACAATACCTGGATTACCTGCAGACAAAGGGCGTATCCACCAATGTAGCTTCCTTTGTGGGTGCGGCCACGGTACGGGAAAATGTGTTGGGAGATGAAAACCGTGCTCCCAACCCGGCAGAACTCGCCAAAATGAAATCCCTGGTAAAACAGGCCATGGAAGAAGGCGCCATGGGTGTGGGCGCCGCATTAATTTATGCCCCGGGTTTTTATGCAAAAACGGATGAGCTCGTGGAGCTCTGCAAGACCGCCGCGCCCTATGGCGGCTCTTATATCGCGCATATACGCAGCGAGGGCAACCGCCTGCTGGAAGCCGCCGATGAACAGATCCGCATTTCCAAAGAAGCCAATATCCCCGCCATCTTTTACCATCTCAAGGCCGCCGGCAAAGGGAACTGGTACAAGATGGACGCGCTGATCAAAAAAATAGACAGTGCCCGGAAAGCGGGTCTCGACATATCCGCCTGTATGTACACCTATACCGCCGGCGCCACGGGTTTTGATGCGTCCATGCCCCCGGCGGTGCAGGCTGGCGGCCTCGACAAATGGATTGAAAGGTTGCAAAATCCCGCCATCCGGAAAAAAGTGATCCAGGAAATGAAGACGCCTTCGCTTGACTGGGAAAATCTTTATCTCGGCGCGGGGGCCGACAATATCATTTGCATCGGTTTCAAACAGGATTCGCTGAAATACCTTACGGGAAAAAGACTGGGCGAGATCGCGAGAATGCGTCACACCTCACCCGAAGAAACCATCATCGATCTCGTGATCCAGGACCATTCACGCGTGGAAGTCATTTATTTTTTAATGAGCGAGGAAAATGTGAGCAAACAGATCAAACTGCCATGGATGAGTTTTGGATCCGATGCACCAAGCATGGCGCCCGAAGGCGTTTTTCTCAAGAGCAGTAC
Source organism: Puia sp. (assembly GCA_035499675.1). Classification (GTDB taxonomy): domain Bacteria; phylum Bacteroidota; class Bacteroidia; order Chitinophagales; family Chitinophagaceae; genus Puia. The sequence goes on along the minus strand of DATJYH010000419.1, from coordinate 1,164 downwards.
GCATCCGCGCGCCTACGGAAATTTCGCCAACCTGCTGGGGAAATATGTGCGCGAAGAAAAACTCATCCCGCTGGAGGAAGCCGTACACCGGCTCAGTGGTCTGCCTGCCCAACAACTCAAATTAACCAACCGGGGTTTATTGAAAACCGGTTACTTTGCAGACATCGTGATCTTTGATCCCGACAGCGTCCGCGCCAATGCTACCTATGAAAAACCGCACCAGCTGGCAACCGGCGTGGTGGATGTTTTTGTGAACGGAACGGAGGTATTGAAAGATGGTGAACACAGCGGCGCAAAACCCGGCAGGGCCGTATATGGGCCCGGATACAAAAAAAGTTGAAGTGAAAATCAGAGAGACTGCAATTTACAAGTTCAGCATCCCCATGCATCCGTTTACCATTGCAACGGGGACCATGCATACCGCCCAGAATATTTTTATACGCATCCATACCGATGCCGGCATCTATGGCGTGGGGGAATGCTCCGCCTTCCCGATGATTGTAGGGGAAACACAGGCAAGCTGTTTTGAGATGGCAAAGGATTTCGCGGCGCTGTGGAAAAACAAAGACGCACTCGATGTCGAAGCGCGTATGCAGGAACTGCATGCTTTTACCGCATTCAACAGTACCATCAAAAGTGCGTTTGATATGGCCCTGTTCGACCTGGCTGCTAAACGGCAGCGACAACCGCTGTATCAATACCTTGGCGGGGAACAGAAACCCATGGAAACAGACCTGACCATCGGGATCGATAGCCCGGAGAACATGGCAGCTACAGCAGTGGACTTTAAAAACAAGGGTGTCAGGATCATCAAGATCAAACTGGGAAAAAATGCGGAATTGGATGTGGAACGGGTTAAACAGATCCGTGCTGCCGTAGGCGAGGGCATCACACTCCGCATAGATGCCAACCAGGGATGGACCTACGAAGAATCTCTGCGCGCGCTCAAACAAATGGGCGCTTTTCATATTCAGTTTTGCGAACAACCCATGCGCCACTGGAACGATGAACTTCTCCCTGCGTTGAAAAAAAAATCCCCCATCCCCATCATGGCCGACGAAAGCGTATTCGATCACCACGATGCGGAACGATTGATCAAGGCAGGGGCATGTGATTATATCAATATCAAATTCGCCAAATCGGGCGGAATCCTGGAGGCAAAAC
>DATJYH010000418.1:0-7663 GCA_035499675.1 Puia sp. | reverse complement strand
AGAAGAGCACTGGGTATTCCCATTGCCAGGGTGGTCAGCAACTGGGCCATGCTGCAAACCACGCTCAATAAAATAGCCCGAAGCCTTTTTGATTCTTCAATATATAGTACGCGCCCCAGGTACTCGCCGGTGCGGTTGGGTGTGAACGAGCCGATGGTCACCCCGGTCAGCACAGCCTTCAATGCCCGGCCAAAAGAAATAGGCTGCAGGGTTTTTAACGCCAACCGCCATTTTTGTGCCTCCAGGCCCCAGTTGAATATCATGAGCAAAACCACCAACCCAATCCTCCACCAGCCCTCGCCCCGTATGGCAATACCTATTTGCTGCGTGGACTGCTGCCAGTCCGGTTGTTTCATGATTTGCTGGTAAATGGAATAAGCAAGTAGCATGAATACACAGGGACCCAGGAAATAATTGACTATTATTTTGATATTTTTGTTTCGCGATGCGATCACGGTGTCAAAAATAGTTTCCGCTTGCAAAAGAATACCAAAATAATTTTAGGCATTGACCCGGGTACCTTACTGATGGGATATGGCCTCATTGAAGTAAGCGGTAACCAGGTACGACTGCTTGATATGAACGTGCTGAAAATACCCGCTAAAAAAGACGCGTATGAGCGACTGCAACTCATTCACCTGAAAGTGCAGCAGTTGATAGCCACCTATGTACCGAACGATTTTGCGATTGAAGCCCCCTTTTTCGGCAAAAATGTACAAAGTATGCTTAAACTGGGAAGGGCACAGGGCGTGGCCATCGCCGCTGCTATGCAGGCGGGCATTCCGGTTACAGAATATTCTCCCCGCAAAATCAAACAATCCATTACGGGTAATGGCAATGCTGCCAAAGACCAGGTTTGGAAAATGCTTCAGCACCTGTTGAAAATACAGGTCGAGCTTCCGCAATATGATGCATCAGATGCTCTGGCCGTTGCGCTCTGTCATCATTTTCAGGCACACACCGAAAAAAAATCCGGCAAAAAGCCACCAGGCTGGAAAGAATTCATCGCGCAGAACCCCGGACGGGTGCAGATTTGACAGAAGATTTAACGGAAGAGCAGGGCCGAAACCAACACCGGGCCAGTTTCAGGACAAAGAAAGGTGACGGATGATCTTCTCCTGCGCAGCTTTTAACTGATCCGGGGTAACCTTCATTTTCCCGCGGGTGAAATTAAGATCATCGATGTGATTGATGGGAACCAGGTGCAGGTGAGCATGTGGCACTTCCAGGCCCACCACGGCCATCCCGCAACGATTGCAGGGAAACGCTTTTTCAATCGCCCTGGCGATGGGCTTTGAAAAAAGCAGCATATCAGACAGGTATTCATCCGGAACATCAAAGAATTTGTCCACTTCTATTTTCGGGATGACCAACACATGACCTTCCCGCAGCGGAAAAATATCAAGGAAAGCAAAAAATTTTTCATTTTCTGCAATCTTGTAGCTTGGAATTTCGCCCCTGATGATTTTTGAAAAAATAGTCATACACAGATTCCGGACACTAAATTCCGCATTCCATTTATAACCGGCAAATAATGATTAACCCTCCTGCACTCAGACCGTAATGTTTTCCACTTTGAATTTGAGCAAACCGGCCGGGACCTGTACTTCGGCCACCTCTCCTACCTGTTTACCAAGCAGGCCTTTTCCGATGGGTGAGGTAACAGATATTTTACCCAGCTTCAGATCAGCCTCTTTTTCGGAAACAAGATGATAGGTCACCTGTTTTTTATTGTTGAGATTGGTAACAGTTACTTTGGTCAAAATAGAAACCTTGCTGGTGTCAATGCTCCCTTCTTCAATGATACGGGCGTTGGCCAGCTCACCTTCCAGTTTCTGAATTTTTGCTTCCAGGAGACCTTGCGCCTCCTTGGCTGCATCGTATTCCGCATTTTCCCGGAGATCGCCTTTTTCCCTTGCTTCCGCAATGGCGCGTGAAGCCGCGGGACGGTCAATCGTCTTCATTCTTTGCAGATCAGTTTTCAGCTGATCCAGCGCGTCCTTGGTCAAATATGTAATCCCATTCATGATGCACTCCTTTTACTTCGGGTTACAAAAAAGAAAAAAAATACAACGCCTCACACATTTATGAAGCATTGCACTATCTGCAGCAAAGATAGAATTTTTTATATATTATATACAAGAGTGGATTTGGCCATAACCCGACCGGCAATTTTATAGATAAAGCTTTTCAAGCAGGATTTTGGCCATTTTGTAAAACGCTTCATGGCTGTATCCTGCAATGTGAGGGGTAATGATTACATCGGGCCTGGAAAGCAACCAATCCAACTGTTCACGTTCCATGGCAGTATAACTCTCCAATCTTTCATTTTCAAGTACGTCCAGTGCCGCCCCGGCTATCTTCCCGTTTTGCAGGGCCCTGACCAGTGCAGCGGTATCATGCACCTTGCCCCGGGAAGCATTTATGAAGTAAGGCTTCCTTTCGAATTTGTTAAAAAAGTCGTCGTTGGCCATGTGACGGGTCTCTTCCGTCAGGGGTACATGAAAACTGACGACATCTGCATACCTGGCAATCTGCTCCAGGTTGGCTTCTTTCAAAGGCCCCCTGCCAAACCCGAACTTGTATTTGTCATAGGCAAGAACTGTTACTTCAAAAGGGCTCAGCAGCCGTGCAAAGGCTCCTCCTGTATTTCCGTAGCCAATAATTCCGACTGTTTTCCCGGTCAATTCGGTCCCCCGGTTGGCATCCCTGATCCATTTCCCCTCTTTTATTTCCTGGTAAGACGCATTGATCTTATTCATCAGGCCCAGCAGCATGCCCAATACATGCTCGCCCACGGCATTGCGATTCCCCTCCGGGCTGCTTACGCAAAGAATCCCCCTTTTTTCCGCGTAGGGCACATCAATCAGCTCCATGCCGCTGCCCAGGCGACCGATCCATTTCAGCCCCTGTGCCGCGTCGATGATCTGCCTGTCGATTTTCAGCCGCGTCGTCACAATTAATCCCTCCGCATCTTTGATGGCCGCCGGCAAACCCTCGTAGGTAACCTGCGGTTCATACCGGACCTGGTACCCGTGTTTTTCAAGTTGGTCGGTCAGGTATTCATGCACTTTGGCAGTGATCAGCACTTTCTTCATCGATTCTTGCTTTAAATAGCCTTTCAGGGTTTCATGGCAAATGTCAGCCGGGCAAAATCCTCCACCTTGAGTTGTTCGGCGCGTTTGTCAAATATATCCGAACGGAGGGTTTCCGGGTCAAACAACTCCTTCACCGCATTACGCAGTGTCTTTCGACGCTGGTTAAACGCAGTTTTTACAAGACGGAAAAAATCCTTTTCAGTTCGCATATGCGGCGTATCCTTCCGGGGAAGCAGACGAATTACAGCGCTCTTGACCCTGGGTGGCGGGTAAAAACTCTGTTCGTGCACTTCAAACAGGAACTGAACATCATAGAAAGCCTGTACAAGGACACTCAACACCCCGTATACTTTGTTGCCTTCACGGGCGGCTATGCGTTGTGCTACCTCTTTCTGGAACATACCGATCACACATTCCACATCCTCCTTCCACTCCAGTATTTTGAAAAGGATCTGCGAGGAAATATTATAGGGAAAATTTCCGACCACGGTAAACCTCCCCTCAAAGGGTTTGTTGCTTTCCAGGAAGTCCTGGTGAATGATCCTGTCGCGAAGCAGGGGGAAATTGCGTTGCAGGTAGTCTACTTTTTCCGCATCCACCTCGATTGTTCTGAATTTAATATCCCCCATTTCCAGGATATACTTTGTGAGGGCGCCAGCCCCGGGACCAACTTCCAGCAACTGATGAAAAGGACGTTCGCGCAAAGCGGAGATAATTTTCCTGCAAATATTTTCATCCTGCAGGAAATGTTGCCCCAGCGATTTTTTTAGCGTTATACCGGATGATCTCATGGAAAAGTTGAGCTGTTTCGGGATACGTGATGCGGGCACTATACTGTCAGCCAATGTGTGATACCCATTCCTCGAATCTCGTATCCTGCATCTTTCAAACCTTCCGCAAAAATAATCTATCCATGCCTCCCCGGGAAGGATTAATAATCGTATTTTTAACGCCCGAAACGATTTGTATGAGCACTCAACAGCCCAGGCCTTTAATTGGAATTACGGTCGGCGATCTGAATGGAATAGGAACTGAACTGATCATCAAAACCTTTTCCGACCATCGCGTACTGGAACTTTGCACACCCGTGGTATATGGGTCCAACAAGCTGATCAATTTCTACCGTAAATCCATACCCGAGCTCAATTTCAACTATCAAAACACCAGGGAATATAACCGAATCAGCCCCAAACAGCTCAATATCTATAACTGCTGGGAAGAGGAAGTATCCATTACACCCGGACAGTTGACTGAAACGGGGGGAAAATATGCCGTCCGGTCATTGGTAGCAGCCGTTGAAGCACTAAAGGATAAAAAGATACAGGGCCTGGTCACCGCCCCCATTCACAAAAAAAATACACAATCCGCCGAATTCAGGTTCACCGGTCATACTCCTTACCTGAAACATGTTTTTGGCGTGAACGATGTGTTGATGCTGATGGCGGCCGAGGGATTCAGGGTGGGCCTGGTTACCGAGCACGTACCGGTAAGTGAAATCGCCAGGCTCATAACCCGTGAAGCAATTCTTTCCAAGCTAAATATCTTCAAAGACAGCCTCATCAGGGATTTTGGAATCGATAAACCCAGGATCGCGGTGCTGGGACTGAACCCGCATGCAGGGGATGAAGGCCTGATTGGAAAAGAAGAGGAAGAGATCATCAAACCTGCCATAAAAGACGCAAAACACCAGATGATGGTATTCGGGCCTTTCAGCGCGGATGGATTTTTTGCCAGGAACCAGCAGCAGAAATTTGACGGCGTGCTGGCCATGTACCACGACCAGGGACTGATTCCCTTTAAGTCACTTGCCTCCGCGGAAGGGATCAATTACACAGCCGGGCTTCCTGCCGTAAGAACTTCACCGGACCATGGAACGGCCTTCGATATTGCCGGGAAAAACAAGGCCGATCAATCTTCTTTCCTGTCGGCCATTTACGCCTGCCTCGACATCATACAACAGCGTCGCGAGTTTGAAGAGAACCGAAAAAATCCGCTCAAAAAAATGGGCTCGGTGGTGTTAGCCAATGCGGAGGATGAAAAAATTGACGAAGGGTAAACGATTCTTCTCCCAAGGATTTGACCTCAGCCACTATTCAAAAATGCTGTCGGGAATATTTTTATTGATCTGGTAGGAACTGTAATTGATCTCCACCTGTCCCCTGGTATTCCCGTTGCTATCTCCCTGCTTTTTTTTGCTGCCATCATCATAGTCGAAGGTCACTCCTTTGGGAAGCTTGTAGTCTTTTGCGTTGAAGTAGCAGATCAGTTTATCCGGCAGCGCATAGGATATATATTTACCATAGGTCATCGCCACCTCGTAGGTACCGTTGTCCCTGGTGGTGGTACGTGCCCGGATGATCAGCCTGGTTTTATCGTCGATGTACAGGGTGCTGAGCACAATTTCCTGGCTATCGTCCGAAGGCAGCAACTTTATTACCCGCAGTGAACGCCCGTTGACGAGTTCGGAACCCGCATCCAGGATGCTGTATTTTCCGGTCAACAGGTTGTTAAGGCTGATACCGGCCATGGTTTTCGGGACCAGTGAAATACCATGGTCATTCCTGATCCTGAACTTATCCGGGTTTTTAAAATATACTTTCACACTGGCCTGAGGGACTTTGAGAAAGCTGACAGTTGTTTTCATGGTGGCATCGGCCTCATAACTCTTCACCTGTTCAAGTTTTGTCCTCACCATTTGAATCAGCGGGGCCGCCTCCTGTGCGCGGGGCCTGAATCCCGTTCCGAGGAGCAACAGTGCGACCAGTGACAGGTTCCTGTACATTATCTGCAGAAATTGTCAGCTCAGGATATCCTTTTTTCTGAATATCACGATGGCTGTGGTTACAAAAATAACGATATAGGCCAGCAACATACCCAGGCTTTTCAGGACGGCATGCAGGTTTTCCACCGACCCCCGGATGGCCTGCCCTTCCGCATTGGCCCGTGAATAAAAAAAACCCTTCCATGCCAGCATATGAGAGGTAAACAGGTAGGGTTTGATGGTATTGTCGTACATCGGGATCCTGAGTTCGGACAGGATCGTCAGCACAATCACCACGCTGATCGTGGAAACGATGGGACCAATGGAGTTCTCCGCCAGCGTGGACAACAGGAAGGCCAGGGCCGCCACCGTGCTCAGGGCCACTGCGGCAAATCCGAACGCCGCCATATAACGCCAAAGTATATCCGTTTTTTCAATTTGCTCCATCACCTGGTTCCGTGCAATGAGCATATCGTTGGTGCCGAAAAATAAGATGCTCAGAAAAAGCGCCAGCAGGGCCATCCACAACAACAACAGGAGCGTGTAAATTACGGAGGCCGCAAACTTCACCAGCATCAGCTGTGTCCGGCTGACCGGTTTGGTGATCAGCAAACGAAGGGTGCCCATATTGGCCTCGCCGGCCACTACATCCCCGGCCACCAGAGCAACCAGGAGTGGAACATGGATCAGCAGGGTATTGAGGATCACAAAGGCTACAAGGTAGCCATTCAGGATGGTATCGTAGGGCACAAAAAACGAATCGGCAATTCCGCTCATCAGCAACTGCAGGTAGGCCTGCCCGTCGAATTTCAAACCCAGCTGTATGATCAGCACGATGGCAGCAATGGCCACAAAACCGATATAGGACCGCGGCCTCCTGAAAATTTTAAACAGTTCAATTTGCAAAAGCGTCCACATGCTGGTTGGGGGTTGTCAGAGATAAAAAATATTCTTCCAGTGAATGGCGTGGTTGCAGCCCAACAAGGTCAATGCCGTTTGACACCAGGTCCCTGGCAAGGTCAGGGATAAACCGTTTATCCATTTCAAAGAAAAATTTTCCGTCGAGTTCTTTTTTTAACAGGAGTTTCCAGGTGGAGTCCCGGATAAATGCCCTCGTCTTACCGGCATCGAGCGTTTCCAGTTCCACCAGTATGTTTGAAGGATGGAACAATTCATTCACCAGGCCTTCCACGATTTTTTTTCCGCGGTCGATGATCAGCATACGGTTACAGATCAGTTCCACTTCGCTGAGCAGGTGCGATGACAGGAGAATGGTTTTTTTGTGCCGTGCGCTGAGGTCGCGGATCAGGTTTCGCATATCCGCAATGCCTTGCGGGTCGAGGCCGTTGGTGGGCTCGTCCAAAACAATCAACCTGGGATCGTGTACCAGGGCAATCGCAATACCCAGGCGTTGTTTCATTCCCTGGGAGTAAGTCTTTACCTGGCTATGCGAACGCTCAGCCAGGCCCACCTGGTCCAACTGGTCCATCAATCGTTTCCGGGACAACTTCAGCCCGGTCATTCGTGCAAACAATGCAATGTTCTCGTAGCCTGTCAGGTACCGGTAGAGATCAGGTCTTTCTATCACAGCCCCCACTTCACGGAGGATCTCCCGGCGGTGTTTTTGCAGGTCCCTGCCGAACACGTCTATCCGCCCAGCCGTGGGTTTAACCAGGGTCAGCAGCATACGGAGGGTGGTAGATTTACCCGCCCCGTTCTGGCCCAGGAACCCGTAAATATCTCCCTCATAAACCGAGAAGGAAAGACCCTCCACGGCCTTTATTTCGCCAAAATGCTTGCTTAG
>DATJYH010000417.1:0-6022 GCA_035499675.1 Puia sp. | reverse complement strand
TTCGGGGGCTGTGTCATCAGCATCGTGAAAAATGATCGCGTGGAGGATTTTATCCGCGATATCCAGGAAGCCTATCATCAGCAATTCCAGATAACGCCCGAGGCGTATATTACGGAAATTGAAGACGGGGCGAAGGTCATCAGCGAATGAAATGATCTTAGAATACTTCGCCGATGTTTACAAAGAGGCCATGTGATCCGTCTGCGCCAAAACCATAATCCAGCGCAATATTTGCTTTGGAATGTTTGTTCACTTTAATGCGCAGACCCACACCCGCCGCCGGCCAGATTACCTCGAACTGGTTGGAGGGATACTCCGAAAAACTTTCTGCGTTGGCGAAAACAACCGCACCCAGCAGGCCATTGCGGGTAATTCCAAAGCGGTATTCTGTTTCCAGGTAGATCATATTCTTTCCCCTGAAACGTCCCTGGATATAGCCCCTTCCGGTATTGTTATAGGCGTCCCAGCCTGTGCTGGGCAGGTCCAGGTACGGTGGCTTACCCGAGGGGGTCAGCCAATCGTAACTCCAGATGGCCAGTACATTGTTGCTGCTCGAGGGAAAGCGGATGTATTTTCTAACGTCGATGATCATGCCCTGCCAGTTGGCGTCGCTGCCAAAAAAAGTAAAATTAGGGCGGTAAACGACGTTGGCATAGAGCCCCTGATCGGGGTTGATGGAATTTTTTCGGTTGTCGTACAGCAAGGTGATAACAGGGCCCGATGAAATGGAATGGGGTGGCAACCCGTACTTTTCGGCGTCGGAACTGTCGCCATTGGGCAATCCCGATTCTTTGACATTCCAGTGCCAGTCCAGGAAAAATCCAAGTCCGGCATAAAAGTTAGGTTTGATATTCTTCAGCACGGATTGGTGTACGCGCAGGTGTGAGTAATCGATGAGATCGGCATCTGCCAGTGCGCTGTGACCACCCAGCCCGTAGGTGTTCTGGGGATACTTGTAGTAACGCCAGTCGGTGACATAATTATAACGGTTGTCCTTGGTCCAGATATTTCCCTGCAGTGAAATCGTCATCTGGTTATACTGGGAATAGATAAAGCTGGGTGTGATGCTGGACATATTCGTTTTTTCAGGGTCGTGGGTATAGAACCCCACGTTGGCAGCGACAATACCCGCCCACCCCGAAGAAAGCGTATAACCAATGGCCGGGACCACAGACAGGTGATACTTGGTGGGTTTGGCGAGGCTATCCTTTTTGGGAGGCTCGTGTTTGGTAATGTTCCTGAACACATCGATCAGGTCGAGCTGGTTGGGGTCGGGCGTTTTTCTTTGTGAACTATCACGCACGGCACCTATTGCACCCACCGGCGGAAGCTTTTGGCTACCCGATTGCGCCTGTACAGGATCACCTATGAAAACAAGAGGAACAAGCAATATTAAGATGACACGGTACAAGTAGTGTGGCGGGTTTTAATGATACTCGGCGGTTTCGGCATGCTGTTTTTGTAAAACGGGGTGTTGAAGTCGGGCATTGTTATCAGTAAGGCAATTTTTTGACTGTAGTCCAGGGTAAAAGTTTACCGCCAACGGCATTGCTGTACTGTTTCCTGAACAGCCCTGGCTCTGGTGCGGCGGTTGAATCGCAGTCCGGACATTGCAGGATCAATACTGGTTCTTTACAGGTTAACGTTCTGTTAAAATAACTGCCGGCCAACAGTAAGAGCGTGTTTTCAAGGGACCCATAGAAGGTTTTAAAATTAGCCGGTCTTTCCTTACGGATCCACCCATTCATCACTTTCTTTCAACAGGCTGATGAGCTCTTCCACGGCAATCTCGCTGCTGATGCCCCGTTTCACTACCTCCTTTCCTCTATACAAAGTAATCTTTCCCTGGCCACTGCCAACATAACCAAAGTCCGCATCCGCCATTTCCCCGGGCCCGTTCACGATACAACCCATGATTGCAATCTTTACCCCTTTGAGGTGATGGGTGACCGAACGGATCTTTGCCGTGGTTTCCTGGAGGTCAAAAAGCGTTCGCCCGCAGGAGGGACAGGAAATATATTCTGTTTTGGAGATCCTGGTGCGTGTTGCCTGTAGGATGGAAAAAGAACTGTTATTGACAAACTGGTGATTGTTGCCCGTCTCCAGGTAGGTCCTCCCGCTCACTTTTACCTGTACGAGTTTGCGGGGATCGTTCTTCAGCCAAATACCATCGCCCATGCCATCCAGCAAAAGTCCGCCAGCTTCGGCGGCAAAATGGATCAGCTGTTCATCAATGCTGGTCTCGTTGCTTTCCACGGCAAGTATCACCGGGCAATTGATGCCCTGGTTTATGAGTTCCGCAATATACCTCCGCACAGAAAGCAAAGGAGTGGGATGCGACGATGAGAGGCAGAGAACCACATTGCTGCTGCCTTTTAGCGAAGCTATCATTGGATAGGCCGACGCCTCAGCAGTATCTACTGATACAAAGTTGATGTCGGGAGACCGGTCTTTGTTCTCCATGAATTCAGCTGCACTAAACAACGGATAGTATTTTCCCTGATTGAGATCACGTGTGCCGGGTTTGTTGCCGATCTGTTTCCAGGCCGCAAAACGGCAGATCACCCGCAGCATGCCGGGCAGTGGAAAGCTTACCTGTTTATCGGCGGTATAGAGGTAATCTGCTGCGCCCTCGCTGATGTTCCATTTATCCGTGGCCTCATCATATCCATACCCGATGTAACGAAGATCAGCCGGGCTGATGGCTGTCGCCTCCTTAAAATCGGCTATTACCACGGGAACATGTTTTTGCCCAATGTTTGCTACAGCCACGGTATCCCTTCTTGTGTATTCAAAGGGGGACCAGGGAATTTTTATGAGAGCCGGGATCTCATTCTTCTTATGATCAGCAGCATCACCGCCAGGACCCCGCTGGTACCTTTTTACAAGGTCCCGGCAAACCGGTATTTCAAATTCCGGGTCTTCGGTTAGGGATACCCGAATGGTATCCCCCACGCCATCCTCCATCAGTGTACCGATGCCGATGGCAGACTTGATCCTGCCATCCTCGCCATCGCCTGCTTCAGTAACACCGAGATGCAGCGGGTAGCAGACGCTGAATTCATCGTTCATTTTTTCAACAAGCAGGCGATAGGCCTGGACCATTACCAGCGGATTGCTGGATTTCATGCTCAGCACAATCTGGTGGTAGTTTTCTCCCCTGGCCACGCGCAGGAACTCCATAGCGCTTTCCACCATGCCCATGGGTGTATCGCCATAACGGCTCATGATCCGGTCGCTCAAAGAACCGTGATTGGTCCCGATCCGCATTGCAGTTCCGTATTCCTTGCAGATCTTTACCAGGGGTGTAAATCTTTCCCGGATCCTTTCTATTTCTTCATTGTACTCGGCATCGTTGTATTCAATGAATTCAAATTTCTTTTTGTCGATATAGTTGCCGGGGTTGATCCTCACTTTCTCCACGATCCGTGCGGCGATTTCCGCAGCATTGGGCGTGAAATGAATATCAGCCACCAACGGTGTGTGGTATCCTTTTTTCCGCAACTCATTTTTTATGTTCAGGAGATTTTCTGCCTCATTCTTACTGGGGGCCGTGATCCTGACCAATTCCGCACCGGCCTCTATACAGCGGATCGACTGCTCCACAGTGGCCTTCGTGTCCATGCTATCGGTAGTAGTCATGGTCTGCACGCGTATCGGATGAAAATTGCCCAGCAGCAAATCTCCTACACGAACCTCCAGGGTCTTCAGCCTGCTAAACCGCGTGAGCGAATTACAATACAGTTGCATAAATTTTTGATATCTTCATGAGGACACAAAAATAACAAATACTGACCCAACAACAGCAGGCCCATGAATCGCTTCTCGTTCACCCTATGCATCTTGCTATTGCTCCTTGCAGACCGCTACATGCTGGCAGCACAGAACCATCCTTCCTATGAAGGAACGATTATCCACATGCACTCCGCCCATACTTCGTTTCCGGATACGGCAAGGTTAAAAGGGCATGTGTACGACAGTGTGTTGTATGATGCCGCCGGGCACTACAGTGACAGCAGTGTGTTGATCCTATGGCCTTCATTACTGAAAAAGCCCGGAACGTTGAACATTGTTTTCTGGTTCCATGGATGGCGCAACAATATCGACACCGCTCTTAGTTATTATCATTTGAAAGAACAATTCCTGGCTGCCAACCGGAATGCGATCCTGGTGCTGGCAGAAACTACCAAAAATGCCCCGGACTCTTATGGTGGGAAACTGGAACAGCCGGGGGTCTTTGCCTCACTGGTTGATGATGTACTCGGCGAACTCAAAAAAAATAAGCTGATTGGGAAGAACTGCAAGACCGGAAACATCGTGCTGGCGGGCCATAGCGGCGCTTTCCGCGTCATCGCCAGGATATTGCAAAATGGCGGCATGAAGGTGCAGGAGGTTGAACTGTTCGACGCACTCTATGGTGAAACCAACCTGTACGACAACTGGATCAGGAGCGACAGCAGTCACCGCTTTATCCATTGGTATACCAACCAGGGCGGAGGAACAGATGAGGTTTCGATGGCCTTTATGAACCAGCTAAAGCAGGAGGGCTATGCCTTTCTTTCAACCGAAGAAGCAGGTATCACCAGCGCAGTGCTGCAATCCTCCAGTATCCTGTTCGTACACAGTACCCGGGCGCATAATGATATCATTTTTAATCCCGACAATTTTCGACTGCTGCTGGAAACTTCGCCTTACCTGGTTCCCTTTCATGAGCGGTGAACCGGCATTTTCAATATGGGGGCGGCAATAAAAGGCGTTGTCGCAACCGGGCCTACCAATCCTTATCGGGTTGGTTGGGGGAAGAAGATTTGTTTTGATTCATTTTGTCCTGAACCTCCCTCTCTTTTTGCTGAAGGGCCTTTAGCAACTGCTCCACCTGCTGCTTGCTGAGCCGGCTTTGCTGCTGTTTCGGTTGTTGCTGCTGGTTCTGTTGCTGATCCTTTGGTTGCTGCTTAGGCTGCTTCATTCTTAACTCCTGCAGTGCCTTCTCCAGGTTTTCCCGGGCCTCCAAATCGGAAGGATCCAGTTTCAACGCATTTTTCCAGGACTCAATGCTTTCTTCGAGCTTTTGCTGCCTGATTTGAGCAACTCCCTTGTTATACCATCCTTTTTCCTTTACCGTGGAATCAATGCTGTTGCTGATGCTGGCATCATACGATCTCACCGCGTCTTCAAAACTATTTTTCCTAAACTGTGTGTTGCCTAGATTATAATTGGCGGAGGGATTGGAGGGTGCCAACTGCAGGGCCTTCTGGTATTCCTGTTGAGAGCGGTCGATATCTTTTTGCTTGTAATAGCGATTGCCGCTCCGGATCAGGCTGTTTTCCGTTTGGCCAATTACCGCCGTGCCACTGAGGAGCAGGATAACGGTGATGGATATGTTCAGTAAACGTTTCAAGAAAAGGCTGTTTTTCGTTCGGGTAAAAAGAACTCCGCCAACAGGAACAACAGGGCCGCTGCGAGAAACCATTGGAAAAAACTTTTATAACTCGCATATTCCGAGTCGCTCAGTGATTTTTTTTCGATGCTGTCGAGTTGCTGGCTCACCGTGATCAATGCATCGTCCACGTTGTCGAGGCGGAGATAGATCCCATTGCTCACATTGGCCAATTGGCTCAGTTCCGCTTCATTCAGTTTGGAAATAACGACCTGCCCGTTCTGGTCTTTTTTTATTTCATGTGTTACCGGGTCGATCAGCGTGGAACCATCCGGGGATCCAATGCCGAGGGTATTGATCATCACGCCGTCGTCGGCCAGTTCCCTGGCGGCTTTTAGGGCATCCGGATCATGATCCTCACCGTCCGATACCAGCACGATGGCCTTGTATTTGTGTTCTTTGCTGTTAAAGGCGCTGTTGGCCATATGCAGGGCGTCCGCAATATCGGTGCCTTGTGTGGGCACCACTTCCGGTCCTGCCTGCTGGATATACATTTTAGCTGCTCCTTCATCGATCGTGAGCGGCATTTGCATATAGGCCCTTCCGGCAAACAACACCAGCCCCACCCGGTCGCTGGGCAAATTA
>DATJYH010000416.1:0-7274 GCA_035499675.1 Puia sp. | reverse complement strand
ATCCAGGAGTTCATCAACCAGAAAAAGGAAGCGATGAAGGAATCTGATGCCCTGATCAAAAAATATGAAAAGCAGAGTCAGAATGTAAAGAACAGCCGCGAATTTGAAGCGATCAACAAAGAGATCGAAATGCAGCAGCTGGAGGTAAAATTGGCAGAAAAACATATTAAGGATGCCAACGAAGAAATTGCTGAAAAAGTGGTTTTGCTGGAAAAGGCAAAGAAGACAATCGCAACCAAGGAATCTGTGCTAAAGAACAAAAAGGAGGAACTGGAAAAGATCATCAGTGCTACTGAGAAGGAAGAGAAGCATTTTGGCAAGCTTTCCGCCGAAGCCAGGGAAAAAGTGGAGCCCCGTCTTTTACACTCTTACGATCGTATCCGTAAGAATTATCGCAACGGGCTCGCCGTGGTGCCTGTGGTGCGTGATGCCTGTGGTGGTTGTTTCAATGCCATTCCCCCGCAACGTCAGAGCGAAATCCGCCAACGGAAAAAAATCATCGTGTGTGAGAACTGTGGCCGGATATTGGTGGACAATGAACTGAATGATTCAGTGGAAGTGAAATAAAAGACCTTTCCGGAATGGTCAAACGAATTCAAAGGCGCCTATAGCAGGCGCCTTTTGTTTTGGTAACCCTGGTAACTTTGGATCGGGTAAATTAAATTGCGGTCATGAATCAATTGTTGCCGGGCCGGTTATCCCATGTTAGATTGTCATTGCCTGGCACATTCCTTCCGCAACTGGTCATTGACATTGGCCGCCTGTCCCTGTTGATCTTTTTGCTCCAATTTTTTCTGCCCGGGCATCTCACCGGTCAAAAAACTTTTGATTTTAATGCGAATTGCCGGCAGGCATACCAGGAGATCATCCGTTTGAAACTGGGCGAGGGACAAATGCTGTTGAAGGCCGAAAAGAAAGCCCATCCCGATAACCTGGTTCCTGTGCTGCTGGAAAACTATATTGATTTTTTTGTACTTTTCTTTAATGAGGATCCGGCGGAGTACCAAAAGAGGAAACAGAACCTTAACAAGCGATTGCAATTGATGGACCAGGGACCGCCCAGTTCCCCATTCTACCTTTTTTCAAAATCGGTCATCCATTTTCAGTGGGCCGCTATAAAGATCAAATTTGATTATAACTGGGACGCCGGCTGGGAATTCAGGCGTTCTTTCCTGCAAGTGGAGGATCTCCATAAACGTTTCCCCTCCTTCCTTCCGGCCAATATGCTGGGAGGTGCTATGCAGGTGGCTGCTGGCACGATCCCGGACGGATTCAAATGGCTTGGCAACCTCCTGGGGATTCATGGGAGCATCCGTGAGGGTATGCAAAAGCTGGAGACCTTCCTCAATGAATCTGATAACCTGTCCCAACTGTTTCACGATGAAGCCATTTTTTATTATCTCTATCTTAAATTTTATATCGAGAACAAAAGAGAGGAAGTAGTTCGATTTATCAGGCAACACAATCTCGATACAAGGAACAACCACCTGTTTGCTTACCTCGCCGCCAACATATCCCTGAATAATCAACAATCAGCCTATGCGCAGCAGGTGATCCTGGAAAAAAATGAGAGCAACGAATACCTGTATATGCCAGTGTGGAATTTGGAAATGGGTTATGCAAAACTCAACCATCTTGATCCCGATGCCAATAAATACCTGGAAAAATTCATGGCTGAGTTCAGGGGAAAATTTTATGTAAAGGAGGTATTGCAGAAACTTAGTTGGTATTACTTTCTCCAGGGCGACCAGGCCAAAGCACAGGATTACCGGCAGATGGTGCTTGAAATGGGAAGTTTGGGGACAGAGGCTGATAAACAGGCGCAGAAAGAGGCCAAATCGGGCAAGTGGCCAAACAAGCGGTTGCTCAGTGCGAGGTTGTTGAATGACGGTGGATATACAAAAGAAGCGTTTGATCTGTTGCAGGGGAAAAGCAGCGCCGATTTCACCTCTGACGAAGAAAAACTGGAATTCGCCTATCGCCTGGCAAGAATTTACGACGATCTCGGGCGGACGGATGATGCCCTGTCAGCCTATCTTACCACCCTCAAAACAGGGGAACATCACAAAGAATATTATGCGGCCAGGGCCGCCCTGCAAATTGGATATATTTATGAAAAGCGCGATGAAAAACAAAAAGCCATTGCTTATTTCCAAAAAGTGATCAGTTTAAAGGATCACGATTACAAGAATTCACTGGATCAGAAAGCAAAAGCAGGCATTGCCCGATGCAGCAATGATTGACGTCCGGTGGCCCCGGCAGCACGTGGTTTTACGGTGGATTTTTTCTGCTTTCAAACCGTCGGCAGCGGAATCTTAATTTGTACATTGCAATTACAAAACTGTATTCCTTTCATACGGAAGACGGGTGAAGCAAAAATCATTTATTCAGATACCCAGCACTGACTATGCTCAAACAATTGCGGATACAGAACTATGCCATCATTGATGATGTCAGCATTGATTTTTCGGACAGGTTGAACATCATTACGGGTGAAACCGGTGCCGGGAAATCTATTTTAACCGGGGCTACGGCCCTGATCCTGGGCGCCAGGGCCGACACCTCCATGCTGCTGAACCGCGAAAAAAAATGTCTTGTAGAGGCTGTTTTTGAATCCGGCGACAAGAATACTGTAAAACAATTCCTTCGGGAAAATGACCTGGACGCCGAAGATGAACTGGTGATTCGCAGGGAAATTGGCAGCAACGGCAAGTCCAGGGCTTTTGTAAATGACACGCCGGTTAACCTGGAGCAGTTGCATGAACTGGGCCTCCTGCTGGTGGACCTTCATCAGCAATTCGACAGCCTCGAACTGGGTGAATCGGGTTTCCAACTGAAAGTGCTGGACGCACTGGCGGGGCATGGTGAACTGCTGAATGAGTACCAGGATGTTTACCAGCAGTGGGCAGTGACAAAAAGGGACTGGAGACAGTTACAGGAACAACAACTATTGTCAGACAAGGAGTCAGACTATAACAGGTTTTTGTACGGTGAGCTGGAAGAGGCAAATTTTGGTGATCATGAACTGGAAATGCTCGACAACGACTTAAAACTGCTGAACAATGCCGAAGGCATCAAAACAATGCTGGCAAAACTGCATTACGAACTCGAAGAATCCGAAGCATCGATGGTACAGGGCCTTAAATCGCTGAGTCAGCAACTCCAGGCTTACGCCACTTTTCAAACAGAACTCCCCAAAATACAGGAGCGCTTGTTGTCGACCCAAATAGAATTAAAAGATATCGCAGAGGACGTGGATCGCATAAACAATCATATCCAGTATGACCCGGCCCGCATGGAGGAGATCAGCGAGCGCCTGGCAACAGGATACAAGCTGTTAAAAAAACACGGCCTCCGCAGCACGCAGGAACTGCTTGACTTAAAAGGGGTGCTGGAAAAAAAGCTGCAGGCGGGGATAGACATTACCTCACAGCTGGCCGAAAAGGAAAAAGAAGCGGAAGGGCTGTTTCATCGGGCAAACAGCCTCGCCGGAACGCTGTCCACGAACAGAAAGGCACAAACAGCCTCGCTGGAAAAAAAGGTGAATGCATTGCTTGCACAAGTAGGTATGCCCAATGCCCGGCTAAGGGTCCGGTTGCAGGCCGGCGAATTGAATTCCGCGGGTATGGATACTGTAGAGTTTCTTTTTGATGCCAACAAAAGCGGGCGTTTCGAACCGGTGCGAAAAGTGGCTTCTGGTGGAGAATTAAGCCGGCTCATGCTATGTATAAAATCATTGGTTGCACAATCCATGGACCTTCCGACGCTGATATTTGACGAAATCGATACGGGTATTTCGGGGGAGGCGGCCAGGCAGGTGGGGATCATACTAAAAGGACTGGCGGAAAAAAGACAGGTTGTGTGTATTACGCATCAACCCCAGATCGCGGGCAAGGCAGATGCACATTATTTTGTATACAAAGAGATGACCACGGGCATGATCAGGACGCAAATCAGGTTGTTATCAAGGGATGAGCGGATCACGACCATCGCCAAGATGCTCAGTGGAGAAAAGCCAACCGCCGCGGCCATGGAAAATGCCCGGGAAATGCTGATGCATTGATCGAAGATTCAAAAATCTGCCCATGAATCTGCGCCCCCTCATTATATTTTGTTTACTGGTTCTTTCCCTGCTGCCGGTATATCATTTCAACAGGATCCTGCAAAAAAAAATTCGACCCCGTCAATCACTGATCCGTTTGCTGGGGTATGTTGTAGCGGCGTTCGGATTTGTTTTCGCATATACTTTCGTCCTGGTTTGGGTAATCTCCCATTTATTCCCGGTTGCAAAGAAATAACTTCTTATTTTTACGCCCACAAAAATCAAAGCGATTCTATGTCATATAATCTGCTTAAAGGGAAAAAAGGAATAATTTTCGGAGCATTGGATGAAAAATCCATCGCCTGGAAGGTAGCTGTTAAAGCGGTGGAAGAGGGTGCACAGATCACGCTCAGCAATGCACCCATTGCATTGAGGATGGGCAAAATCAATGAGCTGGCGGCAATCTGTAATGCCAAGGTCATCCCGGCCGACGCCACCAGCCTGGAAGACCTGGAGAAGTTATTCAGGGAGAGCATGAACTTACTCGGTGGCAAGATCGATTTTATTTTACATTCGATCGGGATGTCGCCCAATGTTCGCAAACGTATTCCTTACACGGACACCAACTACGATAATTTTCAGAAGACACTGGATGTGTCCGCCCTGTCGTTTCATAAAGTGATGCAGACAGCCATTAAGCTGGATGCACTGAATGAATGGGGGTCCGTGATAGCGCTGAGCTATATCGCTGCCCAACGTGCATTTCCGGGATACAACGACATGGCGGACGCGAAAGCGCTGCTGGAAAGTATTGCCCGCAGCTTTGGCTATGAGTACGGTTTTAAAAAGAAAGTCAGGGTGAATACCATTTCCCAGTCTCCTACTATGACAACTGCCGGCAGTGGCGTGGAAGGATTTGATGCATTCTTCCACTACGCGGAAAAAATATCACCCCTGGGAAATGCCAGTGCGGAATCCTGTGCTGAATATTGCATCACCCTATTCAGCGACTATGCCAGGATGGTCACGATGCAGAATCTTTTTCACGACGGAGGATTTTCGTTCACAGGCGTAAGCAACCAGATCATCCAGGAGCTGCTTGTAGATAAGAAGTAGGGGAATTATAAAAAATAAAAAAGCCGCTTTTCGAAAGCGGCTTTTTATTACCATGAGGGATCAATATTCATCTTCGTTAAAGAAAAAGTCTTCCTGGGACGGGTAGTCGGGCCAGATGTCGTCGATGCCTTCATAAATCTCGCCCTCGTCCTCCAGTTCCTGTAGATTTTCCACCACTTCAATGGGAGCGCCTGAACGGATGGCGTAGTCAATCAATTCATCCTTGGTAGCGGGCCACGGAGCGTCTTCCAGGTAACTGGCTAATTCAAGTGTCCAGAACATCTTTTCCTTATTTTTTGATTCGAATTGTTATGATTTCGGGCAAGAAAGAAAACGTCTTAGTTGCATTAAAAGCCAAGCTGAGACCTTCCGACTACGCTCAATTTTTCGCAAAAGTAATTTTTATAACGAAATCACCAAATACCCTTAAAAAATTAACGTTGCCGGACAGCTATTATTATTGCTATTTGCCGGACATGCCCCGATTTTCGCAAATTTCAGCTTCTAATTGGTTTAATCTGGGCATGAACCTGTAGGTTTGCGTTAATGTGTATTTTCAATTGAAACAGCATGTTAACTGCCAGGGACATTCAAAAATATTATGGCGAACTCTGGGTACTCAAGGGAGTGGATATCCGGATCGACACGGGTGAAATTGTAAGCATCGTTGGTCCTTCCGGATCCGGGAAAACCACGCTATTGCATATCCTGGGGACGCTGGACGAACCGGACAAGGGCGATGTTTTCCTCCGCGAAAAAAAAATCAACGAATTAAAGGGAAAGGCACTTTCAGCCTTCCGTAACAAACATATCGGGTTTGTATTCCAGTTTCACCATCTCCTCCCGGAGTTTACAGCCTTGGAAAATGTCTGCATCCCGGGGTGGATCGCCGGCGCCAGGAAGAAAGAGGTCGAGGACCGGGGCAGGAGCCTGCTGGACACGCTGGGAGTAGGAGGGAGGATGGATCACAAGCCCGGTGCCCTGTCGGGTGGCGAGCAACAACGGGTAGCGGTGGCCCGCGCCCTGATTAATAACCCGGACATAATATTTGCCGATGAGCCTACGGGTAATCTCGATTCCGCCAATGCCCGGGAGTTGCATCAGCTTTTTTTTCATCTCCGGAAAAAATTCAATCAAACATTCCTGATTGTTACCCACAACGAGGAACTCGCAAAGATGAGCGACCGAATCCTTCATATGAAGGACGGAAAGATCATCTGAACAATGGGAGGCCAGGATAAGCAAACACGCCGTGGACACAACTGTTCCACCGGTATTACAGAAGATAGCAGTAACGATTCAAGGGCACGCCGCGTCAGGATATTCGTGGCTTCCAGGCAATCTCTTCTATGCCGAGCTCTTTTCCCGTATATCTTGCCAATACAAAAAAATAGTCGCTGAGACGGTTAAGGTATTTGATGACGAGTGGTTCAATGTACAGTTCCTGTTCCTGCATACTGACACATATTCTTTCTGCCCTACGGCACACGGCACGGCAGACATGGGCCAGGGAAACGGCCGGGTGGCCTCCTGGTAACAGGAAAGACCGCATGGCGGTCAACGATTCATTCATAATATCCATTTGCTTCTCCAGCTCAAGAACATCTTCTTCCCGGAGGTCAGGGATTTTCATCCTGGGCTCTTTGTCAGGGTCGCAGGCCAGTGAAGATCCGATGGTGAAAAGACGATCCTGGATTTCCTTTACAAAATATTTTATCCGGTGGTCGGAGAGGTGATCGTTTAGCAGCCCGATGAAAGAGTTCAGTTCATCTACCGTACCATAAGATTCAATCCGGACACTGTTTTTGGGAACCTTTGTTCCGCCGATGAGCGATGTCTTGCCCTTGTCTCCCGTTTTGGTGTATATTTTCTGACCCATGTCATCAGCTTTATCCCGTATGATCATCGCCCTGAGAAAGGCCGGGCATCTCTTACTTCCGTTGTTCAGGCAGTCTGGTAAACTTCCGATTTTCGTTTATCACTTTCAATAAGACCGTCGCGCAAACGGACGATCCTCCGGGCATAATTGGCAATGTCTTCTTCATGCGTGACCAGCACTACCGTATTGCCTGCCGCCTGGATGGTGCTGAAAATATCCATGATTTCAATCGAAGTT
>DATJYH010000415.1:0-5113 GCA_035499675.1 Puia sp. | reverse complement strand
CGGTAGTGGAAAATTCTTCATTGGCCGTTTCCATTTCGAGTAGTTTGTCGTAGCTCACATCCGCTTCGGCCAGCAACACATTCATATGCCCTGGCATGCGGCCCGCCACGGGGTGAATGGCGTATTTTACTTCAACCGATTTTTCAGTCAATAGTTTTTCCAGTTCGTGACAGGCATGTTGCGCCTGTGCCACCGCTAATCCATAGCCGGGTACGATGATGACCTTGTTGGCATAGGTCATCAAGAGGGCCGCTTCACTCACGGAAATTTCCTTGTATACGCCCTGTTCCTGCGTATGTACCTGCCCGGGAGTTGCTGCCGATGAAGACCCAAAGGATCCAATGAGTACGTTTTTCAAAGAGCGGTTCATGGCCTTGCACATCAGGATGGTCAGCAAGGTACCTGCGGCACCCACCAGGATACCGCCCGTAAGCATGGCCTTATTATCATACAGAAAACCGCCACAGGCCGCGGCCACTCCGGTAAAGGAATTGAGGAGGGAGATCACCACCGGCATATCGGCACCGCCGATTGGCATTACAAAGAATATACCATAGGCAAGTGCCAGGACCACTACCAGGTAGAAGAGCATTTTCACCCAATATGCGGCGGAGAAACCGATGGAGATGTGCCCCGCATGCATGTCCAGTGTGGGAGTTATTCCACTGTCGATATGATAAAAAAGATACCCTGCTACCGCAAAAACCATCACCATTACCAGGAGGTTAACGACATGCTGTCCTTTATAAGTTATATCCCTGATGCGGCCATTAAGCTTGCCCCATGCAACTACACTGCCTGCAAATGAAACGGCGCCGATGATCAGGCCAATAAGAATGACCAACAGCGGCCCTTTTGAAAGCTGCACAAGGGAGTCGGCATTGAGTTCCGATAAAGTAGAGAGAGGTGGATAGACGATCCATTGTTCTCCCCGCACTGGTTTCGATATATAGTGGTTGAATTCGACGATGGATATTAATGCTGCGCAGGCCCCTCCCATTCCATTGAAAAGACTCACCATCTCCGGCATGGCAGTCATCTTTACTTTTTTGGCAGACAGCACACCCACCAGGGATCCGATGGCGAGGGCACCGGCAATCAGCGCATAGTTATGCAGATGGTTGCCTGTATCATCCGTATACAAAAAAATAGTGGCCAATATGGCGATCACCATCCCAAAACCGGCAATCCTGTTTCCCCTCCTGGCCGTGGCCGGGTGGGAAAGCATCTTCAATCCGAGAATGAATGTAACCGAAGCAAACAGGTAACCGATGGTCAGTATTTGTCCTTGCATAATCTTTTTTCAGAGCAGTTCACTTATTTCTTTTTCCGGAACATTTCCAGCATCCGGTCGGTCACCACGAACCCGCCGACCACATTCAGCGTGCCCAGCATAACGGCAAAAAAACCAAGGATCAATGCCAGGTAGTTGTGTGTTTCTGCCTTGCCCATCACGATGATGGCACCAATGATCACCACCCCATGGATCGCGTTGGCCCCGCTCATCAGCGGCGTATGCAATACGCTGGGCACGTGCCCGATTACTTCCACACCCAGGAAGATCATCAGGATCACGATGTAAATCATCTGCTGATGATCCGCGATCCACTGAAATATATTTTCCATAGTCTTATTTTACGCTTTGCTGCCAGAACCTTTAGCCCAATAAACTTTTTACACGTTCCTGTACTATTTCGCCATTGTGAGTAATACAGGCGCCTTTTACCAGGTCATCTTCAAAATCCAGTTTCAACGTTCCTTCCGGGCTGATCATCAGCTGCAGAAAATTAAAAACATTCTTTCCATATAATTTACTGGCGTCATAGGGCATCGCTGATGCCAACGAAGAATTGCCTACAATACTTACGCCGTTGTGCACAACCGTTTCATTATCGCGTGTCAGTTCTGTATTGCCGCCGGTAGCTGCCGCCAGATCGATGATCAATGAACCGTTTTTCATGGATTCGATCATGGAGCGGGTAACCAGTATCGGGGCAGGTTTGCCGGGAATCTGTGCCGTCGTGATCACGATATCCGCCCTGGCAATGCTCTCCGCTATTTTCAGCTGTTGTTTTTCCTTGAATTCCGGTGTTTGTTCCAAGGCGTAACCACCTGCTGCAGATGCATCCGCAGCTCCCTCTACTTCAATAAATTTTGCACCCAGGCTCATCACTTCTTCCTTTACTGCGGGTCGCGTATCAAATACCTCGACCACCGCGCCCAGTCTTTTAGCGGTGGCAATGGCCTGCAGACCGGCTACTCCTGCGCCCAGGATCAAAATTTTTGCCGGGGGAATGCTACCCGCTGCCGTCATAAACATGGGGAAATAACGGGGAAATATATGCGCAGCCAAAAGCACGGCTTTGTAGCCCGCAATATTGGCCTGGGAACTAAGTATATCCATATTTTGCGCACGGGTGGTGCGGGGTAACATGTCCAGGCTAAAGGCCGTCAACCTGCGGGAGGCCCATTGTTGCATCAGCTTGTACTGGTAGAGGGGCTGGTAAACACCAATCAGTATCTTGTCGCGGACCTGGTCCGGAACAGCAGCATGCTGGATGGCCAGGAGGATATCAGCAAGGTTGACGATCTCATCTTTAGACCGAATCACGGCACCGGCCTTTGCATATTCGTCGTCGCTGCAAAAGGCCCTGGCTCCCGCACCCTTCTCCACCCAGACCTGTACCCCTTTTTTTACAAGAGCGGCCACAGTTTCCGCCAGCATCGAAACCCTCGATTCAAATTCCGGTTCCCTGAGTACAGCAACAATCATAGTGGTGATGGGTTATGAACATCAAATTAGCAAAAAATAAACGTTCAACACATGAATTGATTTTATGACCGGGCATAAATAATCCAGGAAATATCCACATTGCTAAGGTTTTCTTCCCACATACCGCCCTAAAAACGGATGGTAAATTGTTGCTTTACCTTAAAGTCCTTTCTGAAAAAAACCAGCCCAAAATGAAACAGGTCCACGGTAAGCAGTACACGTGGATCAGTTTGAATGGCCGACCAGGCCTCTTCCATGCCGGGGCTCCAATGGATATCATCAAAAACAATGACGGAAGCCAGGGCCATATGTTCAAGCAGCAGATTAAAATACGCAAGGGTTGGACCTTTTCGATGGTTACCATCCACAAACACCATATCCACTGTGGGATATGCACGCAGCAACTCCGGCAACTTCTCTTCGAAGCTGCCGGTCAGCACCTCAACATTATCGAGCGACAGATGTTTGAAATGTTGACGGGCCCGTTCTGCCAGTGCAGGCGCTCCCTCAATGGTCAGCAGTTTTGCGGCCGGATTTCCCAAGGCAAGGTAGGCCGTAGAAATTCCCAGTGAAGTACCGAGTTCGACGATGGTGGCGGGCCTGTAGGAGTGTGCCATTCGGAACAGGAGTTGTACCAGCTTCGGCGATTTGGCGCTGTGTTTTGCGATGGAGGCGATGCTGCGCCTGGCTCCATGCAACATTACTGAACCGGCCCCCAGGTCTTCCACCTGAACCGTTGTGTGATCATTCAGGAGTGCTGCCCGCCATGCCTCCAGATCCTTATAAGCATAAAATGGCCGCTTGTCGCGGAGTATGTATTGCACAAAATCAAACAGGAAGGGGGAATGAATACCATGACCCCGGCCGTTGGAGGCGGTTAACCAGTAAGACAGATATTTAGCGGCCAGTTGAGAACCTGAATACAAGAAAGAAAATTTTCGGTACAAGGTATACGTAACAAAACAATCGCATCAACGCGGACTTCGGCCCCTTCTCTCCCACAACTGGAAACTATAGGCATAAGCATGTTTGTCATCGGCCGGAAAATCAGTATGCGACAGCATTTCCCAGTTCGTTTCCGAAAAAACCGGGAAAAAAGCATCTCCCTCAAGGACGGCATGCACCCGCGTGAGATAGATCCTGTCGGCCATGGATAAAGAAGCCGCGTAAATTCGGGCTCCGCCAATGATGAATGCTTCACGACAGTCGGTTTCTTTGGCCAAAGTAATGGCTTCCTCCATCGTCGCTGCTATTTTGATCTGGCCATCCTTTGTGGCGATCTGCGGCTGGCTGGATACAACAATATTAAAACGGCCCGGCAGGGCCCCCCCCGCAAAGGACTCGTAGGTTTTCCGGCCCATGATCACCGGCATTCCCCAGGTGCTGTTCTTGAAAAACTTCATGTCGTTGGGCAGGTGCCAGGGCAACTGGTTGTTTTTGCCAATGACATTGTTGGTGCTCGCCGCGACGATGATGCTGATTATCATAATTCCGATTCCCGGTCGGGTTTAAAAACGTTTGGGTTAAAACTGCTTTTGCGTTATACGGCTACGGGGGCCTTGATGGATGGATGGCTTTGGTAATTTTCCAGCGTAAAGTCTTCAAACCGGAAATCAAAGATATCTTTCACTGCCGGGTTCAGTTTCATCACCGGAAGCGGAAATGGTTTCCGTGTAAGCTGCAGCTTTGCCTGTTCAACGTGATTATTGTACAGGTGTACATCCCCAAAACTGTGGATAAACTCGCCTGGCTTAAGCCCACATACCTGGGCCACCATCAGGGTCAGTAAGGCATAGGAAGCCACGTTAAAGGGAACGCCGAGGAACACATCCGCGCTTCGCTGATAGAGTTGACAACTGAGTCTGCCATCTGCCACATAAAACTGGAACATGGTATGACAGGGCATCAGCGCCATTTTGGGCAGATCGGCCACATTCCAGGCACTTACGATCAGTCGCCGGCTATCGGGCGTTTTCCGGATCTGCTCTATCAATTGTGTAACCTGGTCTACTGACTGTCCGTCGGGTCCTTCCCAGTTGCGCCACTGTTTACCATACACGGGCCCAAGTTCACCGTCTTCATCTGCCCATTCATCCCAGATGCTGACCCCATGTTCATTCAGATAGCGGATATTCGTTTCACCGCGAAGGAACCAAAGCAGTTCATAGATGATACTTTTGAGGTGAAGCTTTTTGGTGGTAACCAACGGGAATCCCTTTGCGAGATCGAAACGCATCTGGTAACCGAAATAACTCCTGGTCCCGGTGCCGGTGCGATCGGTTTTGGCGGTGCCGTGGTCGATGATATGTTGAAGCAGATCGAGGTATTGCTGCATGCTCG
>DATJYH010000414.1:0-3398 GCA_035499675.1 Puia sp. | reverse complement strand
CCGGAAGGGGCCCATTTTGAATCCCGAGGCTTCCATCAGCTGATCAATGGTTTCAATGTCCGCTATTCCTTCTTCCAGCAATTTCAGGGCTTCCAGGTAATAGGGGCGCGCTACGTGATTGACAATAAATCCCGGTGCATCCCGGCAAAGCACGGGTATCTTGTTCATTTTTTTGGCCAGTGCAAACACGGTGCTGATCGCTGCCTCGCTGCTGTAATCGGTTCTTACTATTTCCACCAGTTTCATCAGCGGAGCGGGATTGAAGAAATGCATGCCAACCACCCGTTCCGGATGATTTGTTTTTTCAGCGATCGCCGTCACCGAGAGGGAGGAAGTGTTGGTGGCGAAAATGCAGTAGGGATTGTTAACCGCGGCGAGCTGGTTAAAAAGCTTGACCTTAATCTCCGGTTTTTCAACAACGGCCTCGATCACCAGGTCGGCCACACAGGCCCCGATATCCCCGGTAAGACGGAGGCGTTGGAGGGAGGCATTATTTTCAGCCTTGTTGATCCTGTTTTTTTCCAGCAGGAGTTGCAGGTTTTTTTCGATGCTGATTTTTGCATTGGGAAGCATGGCTTCATTGACATCGTATAAGATGCTGTTGAAACCAGACTGGATTGCGACCTGCGCAATCCCCGCACCCATGGTTCCGGCTCCGCATATGCATATTGTCTGAACCATTTTATCGGCTATTCAAATGGAAAATGCACAATGAATGATATCTGAAATTTTTATTTTCCTGAACTGTGCCGGCAACCTTATACCGCCCCTGTAAACTGTTTGAGGAACCGGACATCATTTTGCGAATACAGCCGGAGATCATTGATCCGGTACTTGAGCTGGCAAATGCGTTCGATACCCATGCCAAAAGCAAAACCGGTATACCGATTGCTGTCGATACCGAAGTTTTCCAGCATTTTGGGATGCACCATACCGCTGCCAAGGATTTCCACCCAACCCGTATGCTTGCAAACATTGCATCCCGAGCCACCGCAGATGCGGCAATTGATATCCATTTCGGCACTGGGTTCCGTAAATGGAAAGTAGGAAGGCCGGAAACGGACTTTTACATCCTTTCCAAACATCTCCTGTACAAAAAAATAAAGTGTCTGTTTCAAGTCGGCGAAGGACACATGCTCATCTACATACAACCCTTCTGTCTGGTGGAAAAAACAATGCGCCCTTGCACTGATGGTTTCGTTGCGATAAACACGGCCCGGGCAAATGATGCGGATGGGTGGTTTTTCCCTCTCCATGACGCGGGCCTGCACACTGCTGGTATGAGTGCGCAGCAGCCAGTCGGGGTTGCGATGTATGTAAAAAGTATCCTGCATGTCCCGTGCAGGATGGTTTTCGGGAAGGTTCAACGCGGTAAAATTGTGCCAGTCGTCCTCTATTTCGGGACCCTCTGCCACGGAAAAGCCAAGTCTTCCAAAGATGTGAACGATCTGGTTTCTGACCAGGCTGATGGGATGGCGGGTTCCCAGGGGGAGGTTGTCGCCAGGAAGTGTAAGATCCTGTGTGGCAGTCTTGCCGGTATCCGTTTCAGCCGTACTGCTTTTTAAAGTCTCGTATTTGCTTTCCGCAAATTGTTTGAAGTCGTTTAGAACCTGGCCAAATTCTTTTTTCTTGTCGGCAGGCACATTTTTCATTTCGGCAAAAAGATTCTTCACAATCCCTTTTGTGCCGAGAAACCGGATGCGATAGGCTTCCAGTGAATCAGGTCCATTGGGGCTCACCCCTTCAATCTCTTTTTTGTAAGCTTCAATCTGTTCTAACAAAGCGTCCATGCAGCAAAGATAAGCGATCCCGTCCTTCGGCCCGGAGGCTATCTTTTGACCACCAGCACCTGGAAGGTTCCGGGAATCATCTTTGGCCGTTCGCCTGGTTTGCTGTCTTTCTCCATTTCGGCGGTGGGCAGGAATACCTCGTGTAACCGGTCATCCACGGCACAGGTACGCGCGCTTCTTTTGGTGGGAACGTTATCAATTACTTTGAACTGGTCGGCTGATACTTCCTGGATGACCGACAATACGCCCTCACCACAGGATGCAAAGACATAGTGCAGGTCTTTGTCGAATCCCACACCATCACAACCATTGCCGATTGTCAGTTTATCTACGATCCGGCCGGTGCCTGCATCCATCACCACCAGCATTTTTTCACAACCTGCAAACAGTCTTTTTGTGGCAATGTCGATCGCCAGTCCCGTAGGACCTTCCGCAGGTGCCAGGGACCAGCGATTTTCCACGGTGTTTGTCTTGAGGTTGACAACCGCGATCTCGTTTTTATCTTCAATGTTCACAAATAATTTTCCGGCTCCGTCGGATACCGCTGTTTCGGGTTTGCCACCCACAGGGATGGTGGCGGCTACTACACCCTTCACCGGGTCAATGATGCTCAGGTCATGGCTGCGACCGTTGCAGGTAATGATGGACTTGCTATAATCGTCGTACATGATGGCATCAGGGTTCTGACCGGCGGCAATCTGTCCCAGTACTTCATTCGTGCCCAGGTCAAAAACGGTAACATTGTTCAATCGCCCGTTGCTGGTATAGCCTTTTTTTAGCGCGGGAACAAAGGCAATGCCATGTACACCTGTGGTATTCGGGATAAATCCTATCGAATCACCCGTTTGCTGATTCAGGATATTTACCTGTGTGCCGTGGGATACATAGATCCTTCCGTTCCCCGGGCCAACGGCAATATAATCCCAGCCGCCTGCGCTGGGAATGGGGTAGCTGCCGGTTAACCGGAAACCACTGGCGTTTTGCGACATGGAAGGATTTGATAGAAGAGCAAAAGCGATACAGAGCAGAAGGATCGTCAGGTGTCTCATGTTTTTGATTTTTATGGGAGATGGTCCGCCGGAATTGTGTAACCACGAATGTAGCAGCCGATTCTGAAGGAATACTGAAGTTTTTTAAAACAACAATGCAGTAACTTTCCTGCTTGTATTTGCCTGTCGGGGTGCAAACATTTAAAACAGCAGGACCTCATGAGGGTGTTAATTATTGAAGATGAATTATCGTTGAGCGAAAGCATCAGCAGTTGCCTGAAACAGGAGAACTATACCTGTGATACGGCCATGGATTACCATAGGGCCCTCGAAAAAATTGACTGGTTCGACTACGACTGTATCCTGCTCGACATCACCCTTCCCGGTGGAAACGGGCTGGATATTCTCAAGCAGCTCAAAGAGGATAATAAAATGGAAGGGGTGCTGATCATTTCCGCAAAAAATTCATTGGAAGACAGGATTGAAGGACTCCACCTCGGCGCCGACGACTATTTGCCAAAGCCCTTTCATTTGTCGGAACTGGTAGCCCGTGTAAAGGCGATTATCCGGCGGCGAAGGTTTGGCGGGAGCAATATTATCCAGGTGGATGAGCTGCTGA
>DATJYH010000413.1:0-8185 GCA_035499675.1 Puia sp. | reverse complement strand
AAACGAATCGATTCGATATCATCTATGGAAGAAAATCCTCCTGGCAAATTGATCATCTTCACCGCCCCTTCAGGTGCGGGCAAAACCTCCATTACGCATTACCTGCTAAAACAGTACCCGCAACTGGCCTTCTCCGTTTCTGCCGCCACGCGCCCAAAAAGGAGTTATGAAAAGCAGGGGGTGGATTATTATTTCATGAGCGTGGAAGCCTTCAAACAAAAAATACAGCACAACGAATTTGTGGAATGGGAAATGGTATACGATGGAAAATATTACGGCACTTTGAAAAGTGAGCTGCAGCGCATCTGGGGCCTGGGAAAGGTACCCATGCTCGACATCGATGTAAAGGGTGCATTGCATGTTCAGCAACAATTCCCGCAAACCTGCCTGTCCGTTTTTGTGGAACCGCCCTCCATCAGCGAGTTGCAACGCAGGCTGGAATCAAGGGGCACCGAAACCCAGGAAACGCTTCGCGATAGGTTGAACAAAGCAGCCTATGAACTGTCGTTCAAGACACATTTCGACAAAGTCATTCGAAACGATAACCTGGAACAAGCCTGTCAAAAGGCTTCGGAGATTGTACAGGAATTCCTGTCCCGCTAAAACTGACATCATCTCCACAAACATTACCCGCCTCTCAAAATAAAAGTATGAACAAAGAAATACAGTACATCCGGAAAACGCTGCAGCAAACGCTGACTGGCAAGCCATGGTACGGGCGCGCCCTGTTTGAAGTGCTGGGGGAAACCGATCCGGCAAAAGTTTACCAGCAACCCGGAGGCAAGGCGCATTCCCTGATCGAGTTGCTGTATCACATGATCACCTGGTCGGAGTTTACAAGGGCACAACTGGAAATGGAGGGATCGCCCGACGTGTCAGCATTCGAAAAATTGGACTGGCGACCCATTGATCCGTCTGTTCATACCTGGGAAAAAGGAATGCAGGCGCTGAAAGAAAGCAATGACCGCATCTTAATGCTGCTGGAGGAAAAAAACGACGACTTGCTCGGAAACATGGTGGAGGGCAGGGAATATAATTTCCGCTTTTTACTGCAGGGGTTGATCCAGCATCATATTTATCATGAAGGGCAGGTTGTCTGCGTCCAAAAATTGTTTGCCTAACCGTATGTCGAAACCTAAATTTCCACGAGACCGTTTCGCATCGCGTACATGACGAGTCCCACGCGTGATTTGACCTTCAATTTTTCAAACAGGGTATTGCGGTATTCATCCACGGTGCGGGGACTGACGAACATTCTCGCCGCAATGTCCTTGTAGGTAATTTCCGTGCAGATCAATTTGAGAAATTCTTTTTCCTTTTCGCTCAGGGTCACAGGAGCTTCGTCCCTGCCCGCATCTTTGTGCAGGCCACTGATGATTTTACCGGAAATGTATTCGGAGAGATAGAAATTTTTCTTCATAACAGAATCCAGCGCATTGCGCAACTCCTCCGGGTCGATGTTCTTCAGAATATACCCCTTGGCACCCAGGCGGAGCATCTTGATAATCGTTTTTTCATCGCTAAACATCGACAGGGCCAGGACTTTGATCTGCGGGTAGTGCTGGTAAAGCCAGCGTACCGTTTCATATCCGTCCATTTCCGGCATATTTACGTCGAGCAATACAATATCCGGTATGATATTTTGGGTGATCCGTGCCTTTATTTCCTTTCCATTCTCTGCCTCAAACAAAACCGAATAATTTTCAAACGAGGCAATCAGCCGGGCCAGGGCCTTCCGCAACAACGTATGATCATCAGCGATAGCTACCTGTATTTTTCTGGTCACTGTTGCATGATTTGGTGATTCAAAGTGATGAACGTACGGGCAGCTCCACGGATACAGTGGTTCCTTTCTGGAGCTGGCTTTGAATATGGATGTCCGCTCCGATCAGCCGGGCACGGTTTTTCATATTCTTGAGTCCCAGACCGCTGGAAGAAGATACCTGTTTTTGCTTGCTGCTGAGGTCGAAACCTACCCCGTCGTCTTCCACCGTAAGGACAAATTTATAATCTGCTGAATAATTAATCGAAACATTTACGTTACTGGCCTTAGCATGTTTCAGCATATTGTTCATGATTTCCTGGTACATCCGGAACAGGAAGATGGATTTTTGCTGGTCAAAGTGGACCTGCTCACCCGAAACGGCAAAGTTAATTTGAATAAGGCCTGTTTTCTTCAGGGTTTCCAGGTCGAAGCGGATGGCTTCGGTCAAACCGATTTCGGTGATCCGGTCGGTATGCAGGCTCTTGGTCAGGTCGGCCATGTCAAAGATTACCTTGTTCAGCATTTCCCTTGAATTCTGTACCCCCTCGTAGGCCGCATGTCCCTGCTCCACGGGCAATATGGCCAGCCAGAGTTTGATGACTGATAACACCTGGCCAATATTATCATGCAATTCCTGGGCAATGGTTTTAAGCGTGGCTTCCTGTATTTCCAGTTGGGTGCGCAGGAGCTCTTGCGAAAACTGCTCCTTCATGGCCGCCACTTCCTGCTCCTGTTTTCTTTTTTTTCGCTGGTACAGGAAAAAAATGGTGAAGATAAACCCGAGCAGCAAGAGGGCTAAGACTGTGAAAAGAAGAATTATTAAGTAGATTTCCTGATGTTGATCCGGCATAAAAACGCAATGGTAAACATTAAATACAAAAATACATTCATGACCGACAATATGGCCGCAAGGTTCCTTTCAATGAATTTTGGCGCTCCGCTGATAAAATTGACAAAACCAAGGAGGGGGAATGCACAGGTATAAAAAAACAACAACCCGGTGACTATCCAGAAAGCCGGCTCACGGCCCAGGCTGACCGAGTGTTGCATTTGAAATAACTCATAAAAATAGTAAATACTTACCGACACAATGCCAAGGCTGCCGAGGGAATAGGTGATCGTGTGAAAGTTGTTTATCTTTTGTATAAAGAGGATATTCACTGCCGCGATGATGGGGTATATCCAGGTCAGGGTGGAAGTCACTTTTCGGGCCTTGGGATGTACAATGATTCTGCTCAGCACAAAAAAATAAAACACAAATTCAAACGCTGAGAAAAAATTATATAGCGCAAAATTTGAAATATTCTTCTTGCCCAGATAGTCCCCGATTGCTTCCACAATGATTGTGAGCAATAAAAAAAAGGGGAATAATTTCAAGTAAAGCGGGGACTTCGGCTGAAAAAATACAAAAAGGCTTGCCAGAAAGCCAACGACCTCAACAATGGTAACCATCAATGAAAGCATAGTGCGCTAAAAGTAGCCGATATTTCGCTGGCGGAATAAAAAAACCTCCAAAAGCGGAGGTTTGAAGATCAGGAACAGGAATATCGAAACTCAAATCATGGACATCCCTTTTTCCCCACAATCAACAATGGTGATGCCAAGATCTCCCAAATCTGAATCAGCAAAAGTGCCACCGCATGAGGGGGGACAAATTTTTGCCAGGTTGTAAGCAAGTATTTGGGGTGTATCGCCGGTTGGAACATAGATATCCTTATTAACTGTTGTACCATCTTCGGCTTCCCGGCTCCTGGTAGCAACCAGTACCAGGGATTGACGGCCTGCATATTCCGGTTTTTCCTGGAATTCCACCGGGTATGTGGCAAAATAGAATTTAATGCCATCTGCACCATGATCTTTAGCATTGGCAATAAACTCTTCCAGTTCTTCCACGCTGTACCATGCACTTAATGAATCTTCTTTACCGATGCGCTTGCTGTTGTGCACCCATCTTTCCTGTTTGTAGGTCCTGATAACAGCGTCTACGTGTTGGTTGTCTACGTACTTGCCAACCTTTAAGGATTTTTTTGCAATTGTAATCATAGCCTTTGAGTTTTTAGGTTTGAAGGAATTGTTTGACTGCCTAAAAATATCCAGGCCATTCGGTGATTAGGAATACAAGGAAATGTCAATCAACCAATTATAAATTAATACTATCTGTAACGTAAAGAAACTCAACAAATCATGCAGAAAAAAATCTAAAAAAACCGTGTTTTAACGTATAAAAAATCCGTCAAAAAAACAGATTTTGACCCCGTGAAAAAACGGGTCGAATGACCCCGTGAAAAAACGGGTAAAATACCGTCAATGAAAAACGGTGAACGGGCAAGGGTGCTGCAAATTTTGTCAGAAATTACGGCAAAACAGCGATCCCCCGTTTTTAAAATCCTCCTTTCCTGTAAATATGCCCCTAAACCGGGTGTATTACTGAATAAACTTGAAGGCAATTAGGCTATCCTGCTTTTTTTCCCTGCATACCTGTTTCCTCCGTTGTTGCCGGCCTGGAATAGAAATATTTTCCACCGGCAAACAGCTATTATGCTACATGAGTGAGAATACCATCCCGGCGGAATTTTGGTTGGGACATTATGTTCATGAATAGAATGGATAGATATGCATGTGCGAACGCTGCCCCTTTGGAAAGAAGCTCCGTTTACCAGGCTGCTGCCGGCTTTGTGTGCCGGCATACTCCTGCAGTGGTATTTAAGCCTGCCCGTCACCGTGACGATGACTGTGTTCCCGGCTGCAACACTGACCACTGTACTCCTGGATACCGGACCTATGGCTATCCGTTACCATCGCTCCTTCATATACGGAATTTTGCTGAATCTGCAAATCCTTTGCCTGGGATCAGCCATAACCTGGAGGCAGGATGAGCGCGTCCGGGACAACTGGCTGAACCAGGTATACCGCAGGGGAGACTACATAATTGCCCGGCTGGATGAACCCATCTCTGAAAAACCCCGGTCCTTTAAAACGGTGGCGTCCGTCAATTCGCTGTGCAGAGGAGACCGGCCGTTGCGGACACAAGGTTCGCTTTTTATTTATTTTTCCCGCGAAGCCCGGGATAGCCGGCTCCAGCCGGGTACCCGGATCCTGTTCACAAAACCGTTTGAGCCCATTTCAAATTCCGGAAACCCCGGTTCATTTGACTACCAGCGTTATTGTCATTTTCAGCATGTTTACGGCCAGGTATACCTGAAAAAAAACGACTATACCGTCCTCCCTGGAAAAAGACAATCACCCTGGAAAAAAGCCATATTTACGCTCCGTGAAAAATTGCTGGACAATATCCGGAAGTTTATCAATGACGAGCAGGCCTGCGGCCTGGCAGAAGCACTCCTGCTGGGTTACAAGGAGGATCTGGACAGGGACCTTGCCCAGTCTTATGCTGATACCGGGACCGCCCATATCATCGCCATTTCCGGTCTGCACCTGGCCCTCATTTTTACCGTGCTGCAATTCCTGTTGCGCCCTCTTCCCGAAAGGGGAGCGGTAAAATGGCTGAAACCAGTCACTATTATTGCCTCGCTCTGGCTTTTCAGTTTCCTGTCGGGTGCCTCTCCTTCTGTACTTCGGTCTGCAGCCATGTTTACCTGCCTCGTTGTAGGAAACAGTTTCTCCAAACAAGGCTCCGTGTTCAACAGCCTGGCAGCCTCGGCCTTCCTCCTCCTCTGCTGGAACCCTTTCTGGCTCTGGGACATTGGCTTCCAGCTATCGTACAGCGCGGTGATCAGCATTGTGATATTCATGAAACCTCTCTACGCATTGCTGTTTATCCGTAACAAGGCACTGGATTTTTTATGGAAATCTGTCTCGGTAACACTCGCCGCACAGGTACTGACTTTCCCGCTGGGTATTTACTATTTCCACCAGTTCCCGAATTATTTCCTGCTGACCAATCTCCCCGCTGTGCCGCTTTCCAGCGTAATTTTGTTGGGCGAGGTCTTTATCAGCATGTTTTCCTTCCTCCCGGTCCTGGCAATTCCTGCGGGTCGGTTGCTGGCATGGATGATCCATGTACTCAATGATTTTATCGGCTACATGAGCCGCCTTCCCTTTTCCACCTGGGATGCGCTGCTGTTGACCCTGCCTCAATTGATCCTGGTCTATGGCTTTATTTCCGCACTATCAGCATGGCTTATGCGAAAGACGGGATCCTGCCTTTTTCTCGCACTCTTCGCGCTGCTGTTGTATGTTTCGGCCAGGTCAGTTTCTTTTTGGAAGGCAGGACGCCAGCGATTGCTCCTGGTCTACCATATACCCAAACAGCAGGCCATCGATTTTATAGCAGGAAGAAAATATGTTTTCCTGGGCGATCCCGTCTTCCGCGAAAATGATCTCCTTCGTCGTCGTTTCCTGGACCCAGCCAGGACAAATTACCGCATAGTGGAAGCTTCCCCGTCGTTGCACACACCCCGATACAATCTGTACTGCCGCTGGAATCAAAAAAAAATTGTGCTGATCGGCGGGCCTGTTACCGGCCTGTCCCTGCAACGCCGCATCAGGGTAGATCTCATCATCCTTTCGCACAATACAGCTGTCAGCATCCGGTGGTTGTCCCGGCATTTTGACGCAAAACAATGGGTATTCGATGACTCCAATGATCACCGGAAAGTGGCGTGGTGGAAACGCGAATGTGAAGAACTGGGATTAAACTGTTATAGCCTTGTTGATAAGGGCTGCTTTGTCATGAACATGGATTGACGTAGTTTTGCGGCTCTTTCACAATTCCTGCCTGAAACGCGCATTGTAAACATGATTAATACTTTTAAAGTATGACCAAAAAAATTCATTCGGCCCTTATTTCTGTTTTTTACAAGGATGGTCTTGAACCACTGGTAAAACAACTCCATGCTTCGGGCGTCATCGTCTACTCCACAGGAGGCACGCAGCAATTTATTGAAAAGGCCGGAGTCCCCTGTATCCCGGTGGAAAACCTCACCGGCTACCCATCCATTCTTGGTGGCAGGGTGAAAACACTCCACCCTTCGGTATTTGGAGGAATACTGGGGAGACGGGACCAGGAAAAGGATCTGCAGGAAATGAAGGAATTCAATATCCCCGAAATGGACCTCGTCATTGTGGACCTTTATCCGTTTGAGGAAACGGTAGCCAGCACCAGCGATGAAAAATCCATCATCGAAAAAATTGACATCGGGGGGCCGTCCATGATCCGCGCCGCAGCCAAAAATTTTCGTGATGTTACGGTTATCGCCGCTAAAAGCGATTATGCTGTACTGGAAAAAATGTTAAAGGAGCAGAACGGCGAAATATCACTCGCACAAAGAAAACAATTCGCTGCAAAAGCCTTTGATGTGGTAGCCCGGTACGACCTGGCCATCTACAACTATTTTAATCCCGGCCAGGAATGGCAGGTATTGAACAATGGTGCCCGCCAGGGCCTGCGCTATGGCGAAAACCCGCATCAGCAGGCTGCATATTTTGGCGACTGGGACCAGGTGTTTACACAGCTTCACGGCAAAGAAATATCATACAACAACCTGGTGGATATCGAAGCCGCCATTCAACTCATTACGGAATTCGGTCAATCCGCTACAGAGGGGGAAAAGACCTTTGCCATCATCAAACATACCAACGTATGTGGCATTGCATCGAGGAATGACGTGACCGCGGCCTGGCTGGCCGCCCTCGCCGGCGACCCTGAGAGCGCATTCGGCGGTGTACTTGTGTGCAACGGCAGCATCGACAGCGATACAGCCAATGCGATCAATGAAATATTTTTTGAAGTGTTGATGGCTCCCGACTTTTCGGAGGAAGCCCTTAAGATCCTGCAGTCAAAAAAGAATCGCATTCTCCTCCGTTTGTCAGGCCATTTTTCTCCCGATAAAAGAATGTATAAAAGTCTTCTGCACGGCACGCTGGTGCAGGACGTTGACGAGGGAAATTTTAGTAAATGGGAGGAGGCAGGAGGAAGAGAAAGCACGGCAGCGGAAAAAGAAGACCTGGTATTTGCCAACCTCGTGTGCAAACATCTTAAATCCAACGCCATCGCGCTCGTGAAACACAAACAGCTCATTGGAAAGGGCTGTGGTCAAACCAGCCGGGTGGATGCCCTGCGCCAGGCGATCGAAAAAGCCAGGCAGTTCAGCTTCGACCTTACCGGCGCGGTATTGGCTTCCGATGCTTTTTTCCCCTTTAATGATTGTGTGAGCATGGCTCATGCCGAAGGCATTCCGGCGTTTATACAACCCGGTGGCTCCATCCGCGACAAGGACTCCATTGAATATTGCAAGGAACACGGATTGGCGATGGTAATGACGGGGATGCGGCATTTTAAACATTGAGCAGGCATGGCCTGTCAGCGATCCATATTGGGCCGGATTATTGAGCGGTCGACGAATCGCAACGAAACGACGGATGCTAACCCCTAAAAAAATATCACGCGGATTCCTGCCT
>DATJYH010000412.1:0-2951 GCA_035499675.1 Puia sp. | reverse complement strand
TGGTTTACCCAGTCTTCCAGTTTAGCGATGGTGCAGGTGTCCAGTTTGGCCATCTGGTAGGGCATGCCTACATAACCGGGGTCATGCCGCAAGTTGCCTAGAAAGTAGCCGTTATCCACCCACGGTTTGAGGTTATTGTATCCGTCGAGATTGATCCCTCCGCTGCCTCCTGTGTTTCCATTGCCGTGGCAGGTATAACAGTGGGCCTGTAATATAGGTACCACATCCGTGCTGTATTTCATATTGGCCGTGTCACAAATGCCACCGCCGTTTCCCTGTTGTTCTTCTACAAGCCGGTCGACACTGGTTTTTGTACAAGCTATAAAAAAAAAGAACAGGGCAGAGATCATAATCAGTGATAAGCGAAACAGTTTTTGCATATGTCGGTTTTTGCAATTGATTAATGTGTATGACGGCTCAGGGCTCTATCACACAGTCTACCAGGTTTACATCCATCAGGAACCCCGCACAACGGCCCTTCACCACGATGGCTGCGCCTTTCGCAGGCAGGGGCATCCTGGATCCGTCAGCAGCGATGCTGCAGTTGATGCCGCCTGCGGGAGAACCTCCGTCCAGTTGAATGCTGCTGCTGTTCCCTTGTTGCTGTACATCCGTCACCTTTCCCTTTACCTCGATGATCTTATCCAGGTATTTTTTATTGGCATCCGGCTCGTTGGTTTGGAACTGGCTGTACAGTTCAACGGCGGTCAGGCTGGCATCCGCCGAAAGACCGCCGGCATTCCGGTGGGGCTTGTTGTAGAAGTAAAGTCCGGCCAGGACAAGCGGAATCCAGATCGCACCCG
This sequence comes from Puia sp., assembly GCA_035499675.1. GTDB lineage: Bacteria > Bacteroidota > Bacteroidia > Chitinophagales > Chitinophagaceae > Puia. The sequence goes on along the minus strand of DATJYH010000412.1, from coordinate 2,148 downwards.
CGATCAGTAAATATTTTTTTTTCATAGATCAACTGATTACGTGAACAGCCGCAGAACAGGCAGCAGGTATATCTCCCCGACAGTGGCCAGGCATCGTCCACCTAAAGAAATACGGTAAGTTTTGATAAAGGTTGTTTGGCCATTGATTCTTTTAACCGCCAACATGATTGAACAGTCGGGCGTACATTTGATACGAATGGCGAGGCAGGCGGCAGGTGGGGTTGTTTAATGAACACAGGAACAGCCTGCCACAGCCAGGGGAGTGAGACTGATCCGCTGGAATCTCTCCAAAAGCAGAAGCAGGAAGAACGGTCTTCCTGCTTCGGTGTTTCAATCCTGTTGCGAAACAGGGGGCTGTGTTTATTTCGTTTATTGCTTCACGATAGTAATACGCTTAAGGGTCGACCCGTTCCTGATTTCCTCGCTGGCGGTTTTGACCAGTGAATCACCGGGCGAAAGGCTCCCGTATATCTCCATCATCTTTGCATCTTCGCGGCCTTTGCGCACATCCACCCATTCGGCTTTTTCATCGGCCACCCGTATCACGAAGGTTTTTTCGGTGGAATTGACAAAGGCCGTTTTCGGTACCAGGAAGGTGCTGTCGGACGCGGGGAGAGGTACAATCACTTCCGCTACCATTCCCGGCAGCAGGATTTTGTCATTGTTTTCTACGTCCATTTCAATACGCTCCGACCGAAGTTTGTCGTCCAATGCACCTGCCAGGCGTTTAACCCTGGCCGTGAATTGCTTATTGGGCAGCGACCTGACTTCAAAATGCACTTTCACCTTATCGTTCAGGTAACCCGCATACGCTTCGGGTACGGACACTGCCAAACGGAGTTTTTTCTGTTCCTGCAGCGTGAATATCGGCAGTTCAGATCCCTTTCCGGAGGGGCCTACATAGGCGCCGGTATTGACATTCCGGGAGCTGATAACCCCGCTGAACGGAGCCCTGATTTCGAGATACTGTTTGGTATCCGCAATTTCCTGGTAAGCTGATTTGGCAGCCTCCCATTGTGCGAGGTCAGAATTTTTTTTCGCGAATGCCTGGTCCAGGTCGTTTTGAGAAACTGTGCCGGGTGTCTGGCTGGTTTCGTACAAACGATCATAGTTGGACTTGCTTGCAATATAGATTGCCTCCTGCGATTTCATCCGGGAAGCTGCCGCCTGAAGCTGTGAATTAAGTTCGGGGGCCTCCATGGTTACCAGCAACTGTCCCTGTTTTACTTCCGATCCGATATCCACGTACATTTTGCTGATAAAACTGTTCACCTTCGCGTAGAGATCCACCTGCTGGAAGGCGATGAGTTCGCCCGGCAGCCGGATATCAGAAGATAATTTTCCTTTGTGCAGGCTGAATACTTCTGTGGCAGGCGGGTCGGCCACAGGGTTTTGGTCCGCCACTTTCTGGGAAGAAGAAGAACATCCCCCCAACAGGCCTGACAGCATCAAGAAACTCACGCAATAGGCAATGCCCCGGTATTTATTTGTTCTGCAGTTCATACAAGGATGGTATATAGTGTTTGCTTTCTTTGTCTTCCGGATCCAGCGACACGGATTCCGTGGAGGCCTTGTCCTGCACCCAGGAAAATACCAATGGCAGGATAAAAAGGGCAGCGAATGTAGATGCGATCAGTCCACCGATGACGGCCCGCCCCAGAGGAGCAGCCTGGTCACCTCCTTCACCAATACCCGAAGCCATGGGGATCATACCCACCACCATGGCCATGGTGGTCATCAGGATCGGTCTCAAACGCAGGGCGGCAGCTTCCCGCGCGGATTCCAGCGCGTTGCCGTTATGCATGCGCAAATGTTCGGCATTGGTGATAAGCAATACCGAGTTGGCGATGGATACACCGACCGACATGATCATGCCCATATAAGATTGCAGGTTCAGGGTATCGCCAGTGATGGTCAGCATGACCAGCGATCCCACCAGTACGGCGGGTACCGTCGACAACACCACCAACGACACTTTGAAGGACTGGAAATTGGCCGCCAGCATCAGGAAAATAACGATGATCGCGGTCAACAGTCCCGTTTGCAGGCTGGCCAGTGTTTCGGTCAGCACCTGTGTCAGTCCCTTTGTTTCGACGGACAGTCCTCTTGGCTAAGTCCCACTCGATTTGATCGCGGCTTCCACATCCA
>DATJYH010000411.1:0-2936 GCA_035499675.1 Puia sp. | reverse complement strand
ATTCATGGGTGCACTGACGATCATATTTGGCACGCAGCGCATATAAGCAATATCGTAAGCGCCGTGATGTGTAGGTCCGTCTTCCCCCACCAGCCCGGCCCTGTCGAGGCAAAATATTACGGGCAGGTCCTGGATGGCTACATCATGGATCACCTGGTCGTAGGCCCGCTGCATAAAAGAAGAATAGATATTGCAAAACACCTTCATGCCCTGGGTGGCCATGCCTGCACTTAAAGTAACGGCATGTTGTTCGCAAATACCTACATCAAATGCGCGGTCAGGCATTTTTTCCATCATGAATTTTAAAGAAGAGCCACTGGGCATGGCCGGGGTGATACCAAGTATCTTCCGGTTCATTTCGGCCAGTTCAATGATGGTATGACCAAATACATCCTGGTATTTGGGGGGTTGCGGTGTTTCGTATTTCTTTTTGTAGATCTCACCGGTGATCTTGTCGAATAAACCGGGTGCATGCCACTTGGTCTGATCGTTTTCAGCCAGCGAATATCCCTTTCCCTTTACGGTAATGATGTGCAATAATTTGGGACCGGGAATATTTTTCAGATCATTGAGCGTATCCACCAGTTTTCCGATGTTGTGCCCATCAATGGGACCAAAATACCGGAGTTTCAGTGCTTCAAACAGGTTGCTGCTTTTGCTCACAAAGCTTTTGATGCTGTGCTCTATCTTGCTGGCCATTTCCCGGCTGAAATGCCCGCCCACAGGAAGTTTGCCAAGTGCCTTCCATATGTCGTCCTTCAATTTGTTGTAGGTCTGCGAGGTAGTGATATCTGTCAGATATTCTTTCAGGGCGCCGACATTGGGGTCGATGCTCATGCAGTTGTCGTTCAAAACGATCAGCAGGTCGGTATCCGCCACGCCGGCATGATTCATTCCTTCAAAGGCCAAACCAGCGGTCATAGCTCCGTCACCGATGACGGCCACCGCCTTGCGATCCGCTTCGCCCTTGTATTTGGCAGCCATGGCCATGCCAAGGGCCGCACTGATGGAGGTGGAGGAATGGCCCACACCAAATGTATCATATTCGCTTTCTCCGCGTTTGGGGAAACCGCTCAGTCCATGGTATTTCCGGTTGGTAGGGAACTCATCCATCCTGCCCGTCAGGATCTTATGGCCATAAGCCTGGTGTCCCACATCCCATACCAATTGATCATACGGGGTGTTGAAAACATAGTGTAGCGCTACGGTAAGTTCAACGACTCCCAGGCTGGCCGCGAAATGACCCCCATGGAGACTTACCACGTCAATAATGTATTGACGAAGTTCATCGACCACCTGTTGCAACTGCTCTTTAGTCAGTGTTTTCAGGTCTTGCGGGCCATGTATGGTTCTTAATAAGGGACCTGGGGTAAATTCCATCAACGTTTGTTTGATGCCGCAAAGTTACATTTTTGCAGGCGCAGTAAGATAAAATGAATATCATAAAGTTACAAGCTCCCGACCCCTCAAACCGGCGACGGTTGTGGTTTTTTTACGAAAACGGGTAATTTCCTTACCTTAATCCTGATTTGACCGGCCATGGATTTCCCTGCTATTGCTGAACCGATGGCCTACCCATATAGCCATTAGTACAAAAGACGGTATGCCGACTGCCGGAAAGCCATAGTTTTGTTGGTTGAGTCAGCAGGCTGATTAATAGTTAAACGGATATGCCTAGAAACACAACGCGTTATTATTGGTGGTGCCAGGTACTCGGCTGGGGGTTTGTTGCACTGATCATGATCTTCTTTTCGTACACCTTTAACCAGAAAATGAACCTGAATTCTTTTCTGCGTTTGGCAGTCATGATTTTCACCTGTATTTTTTCCACCCATATTTTCAGGATCATCATTTTAAAGAACAACTGGCTTTTGTTGCCGGTGGAGAAAGTGTTGTCGCGGTTGATCATCGGTGCTATTGCTGTGAGTATTTTCAGCGCATGGCTCCGGACAGAACTGGTTGATTTTTTCAACCTGTCCGATAAAAAAGAAAAATTTGATTTCTTTACCAAAGTGTTGGCCAATACGCTCGATCACGGCATGTTCATATTGCCCTGGACCCTGATCTACTATTTTTACCACTATATAGAAAAGAGCCGGAAGCAGCAGCTCGATACGCTTAAGCTGGAAGCGCTGGTAAAGGAGCTCGAACTGAAAACCATCAAGTCTCACATCAATCCCCACTTTATATTCAATGCGCTCAACAGTATCCGGGCGCTCATCGATGAAAATCCCGGCCGGGCGCGTACTGCCATTACCGAGCTCAGCAATATCCTGCGCAGCAGTATGCAGGCTGAAAAACAGGAAACCGTTTCCTTTGAAAAAGAGCTTGACATTGTAAAGGATTACCTGGCGCTTGAACATATACGTTTTGAAGACAGGCTGAATGTAGAATACGAAATTGACGAAGACACGCTCGACCAGCCTGTACCCCCCATGATGCTGCAAACCCTGGTAGAGAATGCCATCAAGCATGGCATCAGCAAGCAGGTGAATGGCGGGATTGTAAAAATCGTTTCCGATTTCAGGGAAGATTTCCATAAGCTGGTTATCCGGAATACCGGGCACCTGAACGGATACAGGAATGACGATGGTTTCGGACTTATGAGCACAAGGAACCGGTTACAACTGTTGTTCGGGCAAAAGGCCAATTTTGACATTCGGGAAGTGGACGGCAACGTGGTAGAAGCCACCGTGCTGATTCCCATTGATCCCTATAAATAGAAAACAATATGATCAAAGCCGTTATTATTGACGACGAACGCCTGGCAAGGAATGAATTGAAGAAATTACTGTTGGACTTCCCCGAAATTGAAGTGGTTGCGGAAGCCGCCAATGCGGCAGAAGGCATTGAAAAGATCGACAGCCTGAATCCCGACCTGATCTTCCTGGATATACAGATGCCCGGCAAAACCGGTTTTGACATGCTGGCCGAGT
>DATJYH010000410.1:0-3214 GCA_035499675.1 Puia sp. | reverse complement strand
TCATCAACAACATGACGCATGAATTCAAGACGCCGCTGGCCACCATTTCACTGGCCGTGGATGCGCTCAGGAACGACAAAGTGGCGAGAGACAAACAAAAATCTGATTATTTCAGTGGGATCATCAAGGAAGAAAACAAGCGCATGAACAAGCAGGTGGAAACCATCCTGCAGGCGGCCCTGCTGGAAAAACAGGAGTTGCAACTCAACCTGCAAACCGTACACGTGCACCAGATCATCCACCGCGTGATGGATAATTTTGCGCTGCAACTGCAGGAAAGGCAGGGCAGGTCTGAACTGTTGCTGAATGCCAAGAACGATTTGCTGGAAGCGGATGAAGTACATTTTACCAACCTTATTTTTAACCTGGTAGACAATGCGCTGAAGTATTCACGCGACCATGTAGTCATTAAAATCAGCACCCATAATACCAGCCGGAACCTGGTGATCCGCGTGGAAGACAATGGCATTGGCATGAACAAGGAAACCCTTCGCCGCATCTTCGAAAAATTTTACCGGGCACATACCGGCAATATCCATAACGTGAAAGGGTTTGGCCTGGGGCTGACCTATGTCAAGACCGTGGTGGATGCACATCACGGCCGCATCAAGGTGGAGAGTACATTGGGCAAGGGCTCGGCCTTTACGATGGAATTCCCCGTATCGAAGGAGGAGCCGGTTCTTTCCTGAACAGCAAACATCCATCACCATAGCTCAGAAACCGGAAGGAGGATTGCAGTGCATACGCGTACAATTTTCTCCAGTCATCTCCAATCAGCGCGGCAATCAACAACAACAAAGTGGATTGGGGCTGGTGAAAATTGGTCACCAGTCCGTCGATGATGCGAAAGGAATAACCTGGCGCAATCAGTAATTCCGTTTTGGTGACCAGGGTCTCAAGATACTGTCGATCGAGCCATGCAAGAAGCGATTCCAACGCGGCATTTACAGCAATATCTGCCGCAGGCATTTCATAGGCATCCCATTGGTGGGTCAATAGTGACTCTTTTGAAATGCCTGGCTCCAGAATGGTTTTCAGCCCAAGCCAGTAAAGACTTTCGATAGTCCTGGCAGACGTGGTGCCTACCGCGATGACCGGGTGTTGCCTGGCCTGCATCAACAGGCGAATAAGACCGGCGGAAACTTCTATGAATTCCTGGTGCATCAGGTGTTGTTCAAGGGTGGGGCTTTTTACCGGTTTAAATGTACCGGCACCTACGTGAAGTGTCACGAATGCGCGCGAGATGTTTTTGACAGACAGAGATTCAAAAATGCTGTTCGTAAAATGCAAACCGGCCGTAGGGGCCGCTACAGAACCCTCCTTTTTGGCGTAGATCGTCTGGTATCGCTCTATGTCGGCCGCTTCAGCCTCCCTCCTGAGGTAAGGTGGCAACGGTACTGATCCGGTATGGTGCAATATTTCGGCGAAGCTCAGGTGGCCGGGTTCCCAGGATAGTTCAATGACAAAATCGTCGGTTTGTTTCTCCAGCCAGCGGGCTTGTAACAATATCCCGGGCCGCTCCCATTTTTTTTCCAACAGTTGTCCTTTTTTCCATTTGGAGGCGCCTCCTATCAGGCATTTCCACCACACTTTTCCTTTTTGCATCATCGCCGTGCTGACATCCGGGTACCGTTCATGTGGTTCCAGGCAAAATATTTCCACAGTGGCGCCGGTGGGTTTTTGAAAAAGGATCCTGGCCTCCACCACACGGCTGTTGTTAAAGATCATGAGTGATTGCTCCGGGAGTTCATCACAGATATGCCGGTAAATATTTTCAGTGATCTTCCCATCCCGGTAAATGAGGAGGCGGGAAGCGTCCCGCTCGGGCAACGGGTATCTCGCAATAGATGTTTCGGGCAGATCATAGTGGAAGTCCGCGATGGAAATATCTTTTGGATGCATACCGGAGGCAGCCAACTGCTGCTGTTTTGATGCTTATTTTATTTTTGTTGTTCTTACGTCTATCAGCGTTTGGCAAGGGGCACAACCAGCTTTAACCCACTCCAGGCCTCACTCACGGCGCATACTTTTACATCCACCAGCCCGTTGCGCAGGGCATAGTTTCGTATAATGTCCTCCGTTAGATCGGTCGGGAAGCCGGCGCTTTTTTTGTACCAGGACACCCAGAGAATGATGGTTGGGTTGGCATGCCAGATATTTTTCAGCGACTTCATCGCTGTTTCGAATACCGTGTGGGATGCTGCGAAAAGATGGACCAGGTCAGGGATATTATTTTTCCTGACCAGCTGACCGGAAATGTCCTGCCCCAGCAGGGTAAAATAATCATCCGGCGCGTGGATGAGCATAACCTTCATGCCGGGATGTATTCCCAGTTTCTTTATCAGCGGTGTCCCCGAATATCCTGCCGGCATGGGTTGGAGATTTGATGTATTTTTTAAAAAATGCCGTGGGGCTACTTCCCTAATCACTTGCTCCCGGCTTATCCACAGGTATTCACATGCTTTCCACCCATTTATCGTCCCCATACAAAATTTTTTCCCTGTAATCCTTGCCTGTAAAGGCTTTCATCTTTCCTTGCTGTTGTGGAAAAATTAAAAATGGTATTACCACTTGGAAAAGTGGGAAAAAGTGTTATTTTGTGTTAATTTTAGATCGTTTTGAATCAATTAATTATAAATGATCGGTTTTCTCGGCGAATACGAAGCTACCCTCGACCTCAAAGGTCGCTTCCTTCTTCCGGTGGGTTTTAAAAAACAACTTCCGGATAAGGACAGCGAGCAATTCGTCATTAACCGGGGATTTGAAAAATGCCTCACCCTATACCCTAAGAAAAGCTGGGAACCCATATTCGTGAACATCAGCAAGCTGAATGATTTTGATCCCAAAGTTCGTGAATTCAGAAGATATTTTTTGAACGGGGCCATTATGATGGAGCTGGATTCTGCCGGGCGACTGCTGATCCCCCAGAATCTGAAAGCGTATGCCGGCCTGGAAAAGGATATTGTGTTGGTTGCAGCAGTCAATAAAATTGAAATCTGGGACAAAACCAGGTATCAGCAGTTCTTTGAAAGCTTTTCACCCGAAGCGTTCAGCGGCCTGGCCAATGAAGTGATGAATGTCAAAGATGACAAGTCCTGAAGTTGACCAGGGGTATGGAGAACAACAAACATAACGCAGGACCGCCGGGAGATGAATCCCGGGGCTATCATGTACCTGTATTGCTGCAGGAAGCCATCGATGGACTGAACATTCA
>DATJYH010000409.1:0-2775 GCA_035499675.1 Puia sp. | reverse complement strand
CAACCCAAACACTTCACCAAAACGGGTATCCGCTTTATACTGTTCGTTAAAAGAGTCATCCAGGAAAAAATAATTGAAGGGATCTGCGGGGAAAAATGCGTTCCAGGCTTTTTCCACCTCCGCGATGGTTTGGGGAAGATTTTCTGAGTTCACTTTAATGGAATAATAGCCCCTGATATTCGGCCTTAGCAGGATGACCATCGGGTCAATGGCTTTCCGGAGCCCGAGATGGTGATAGTCCGCCACTACGCCGACGATCGTCAGCGTATCCTCCCGGCGGATTTTTGCGTTGATGGCGTCCTGCGGGTGTGCGAAGCCAAGGAGATCAGCTGCCTTTTCGTTGATGAGAACAGTTTTTTTGTCGGTGCCGAAATCTTTTGAAAAATTCCTTCCCGCCACCAGTCTAAGACCATAGGCTGGCACGAAATCGTAGTCCACGCCCAGGTTATATAAGGTAACGGCATTCTTGTTGTCGGCTCCCACTCTTGTTATTCCGGTGGTCCAGTAAATTTCCTGCCCCATTACACTCGAGGAGGCACTTATATTCCTGATGCCGGGTTTATTCAGCAGCGTTGTCTTGAAAGGCTGGAAAACATTTTGATAAACGGAATCCTGCATCGAACCTGCTCCTTCCACCACCAGGGTCTGGTTGATGTTAACACCGAGTTTTTGCTGGCGCATGTATTGCACCTGCTGGAATACGATGATGGTACCCGCAATAAGAATCACCGAAGTGGCAAACTGGCCAATGATCAGCCCCTTTCGCAGGAATTGTCCTTTGGTTGTGTTTTTAAATAGTCCTTTCAGAACCATAACCGGATGATAACCCGACAAAACAAATGCCGGGTAGAGACCGGATAAAAATGTTCCGCCGACAAACAACGATAGTATGCCGGTCCAGTATGTAAGCGGCAGGTTGAAGTTGTTGGTGGAAGCCGTTCCTATCAGGTGGTTGAAAGAATGGGTAAGCAGAAATACGGCAAGGAAGGCCACAACTGCGGCCAGTAGATTCAGCAACAAGCTTTCCACGAGAAACTGCAGAATGAGATCCGTTCGCAGTGCACCCAGCACTTTTCTTACCCCTACTTCGCGGGCCCTTTCCAGGGAACGGGCAGTAGCGAGGTTGCTATAGTTGATCCAGGCGATGGCGATGATAAAGAAGGCAATCATGAAAAGAAAGCCTACGGATTTCCCATCTCCGTTTATTTCCGCTTCCTGGTTATAGTTAGAGTTCAGATGAATGTCGCGCAGCGGAATGAGATAAAGCTCATTTTTTACATTGTTTGTCTTTCTCCAGGGTTCGCTATTGATATAACGGTCGCAGAAGGCAGGTAGTTTGGATTGAAGCTGTTTCCAGTCTGTGCCCGGTTTTAATTGCAGGTAGGCGTAAAAATCGTACCAGCCCCAGGCAGTTTCGGAGGCGTTGGAAGTATCACCTTGTTGTCGCAACACTTTGGCCAGGGTTGAATAGGAAACAATGTGATTTAATATGAGATGTGAATTTTCGGGATAGTCTTTGAATACCCCGGTTACCTCAAAGTGCTCGGGGTCGCCGCCTTTTGCAGTCAGCCGTTTGCCAATCGGGTCCTGGTCGCCAAAATATCTCCTGGCCGTAGTTTCGGAGAGGATGATTTTGTCAGGCCCCTCGAGCGCCGATCGGGGATCCCCCTTCACCAATTGAACATTCAGCATGTCCAGCATAGCGGGATCGGCATAATACCCCTTGGTTTCGTTGAACTTAATATTTTTTTCATCATTCGACAGCAACAGGTTCGCGTCGATGAGGCGGCAGAATTTTTCTACCTCCGGAAAATCCTTTTTCATCGCAGGGGCAATGGCCGGGTATACCGTAGCCGACTGCCAGGCCAGTTTGCCTTTTTGGTAACAGTCGAGTCGCAACCGTACAATTTGGTCAGCCTCGCGTGGAAAGCTGTCGTAGCTTCTCTCATAGGCCACATATTGGAAAATGAGGAGACAGCAGGTAATGCCGATGGCCAGCCCAAGTATATTGAGCAGCGAATACCCCTTTCTTTTTGTAAGATTACGAAACGCGACTGTTAAGTGATTCCGGAACATGGGAGAGCATTTATGTTTGGCGAATTTGCGAATTTGCACATCTGCACATTCGCTTCTCATTCTGTTTTTATGGCTTCAACCGGGTTATTCAAAGCTGCCCTGATCGTCTGAAAACTTACCGTAGCCAGCGCAATCAACACGGCTGTGGATCCTGCCAGGGGGAAGATCCACCAACTGATCTTTGTTCTGTAAGCAAAATCATCCAGCCAGTGATTCATCGCCCACCATGATATCGGAAACGCGATGAGGGACGCAATGATGACCTGCTTCAAAAAATCCTTCGACAAAACCATTGCCAGGCTGTTTACACTGGCTCCGAGCACTTTCCGGATGCCTATTTCCTTCCTTCTGCGCACCACAGCCATCGTGGCCAGTCCGAAAAGACCCATACAGGCGATGAAAACAGAAAGCCCTGAAGCCAACCTGATGATGATGTCCGTTCTTTTTTCCTGCTGGTATTGTGCTTCAATGCTTTCGTCGAGGAAACGATATTCAAATTCCTGTTTGGGTGCAACGGTGTTCCAGGCATTTTTCAGGATGGCGATGTTTTGAGCCAGGTTTCCGGGCTTCATCCGGACAGACAACCTGGGTTGCGGGGAATTTTCAAAAGATACGTCTTCCGAGTGACCCATTACAGAGTCCGCGCTCAGGGCCAGCACCAATGGCTTGACCTTGCTGTGAAGCGATTCATAATTGAAA
>DATJYH010000408.1:0-11250 GCA_035499675.1 Puia sp. | reverse complement strand
ATCGTAATTAAAGGTAGTTTTAATTGGTTGGTTTCATTTTACCCTTGCAGCGATTGTTCCCTGCTGGAAAGCCTTGCAGGGAGGATGAGGAGTTGCCGCTGCAGCACTGAAGGAACACAATGACATTCGCGCACCATCGCTTCACTACTCCATTCTCAAATTGACCACCGGGTTCATTTTAGCTGCCCGGATTCCCTTGATGCTGATGGTTGCCAGCGCAATGATCGCCGCAAGCATCCCGGCGCCCAGGAAGATCCACCAGGCAATCGGGAGGCGGAAGGCATAGTCCTGTAACCATTTCGTCATGGCCCATCCTGCAATCGGGGCGGCGATCAGGAAAGCGATCAGTACCAGCAGCATAAATTCGCGTGAGAAGAGATATACTATATCTCCCTCCGAAGCGCCCAGGACCTTGCGGATGCCGACTTCTTTGGTACGCTGCGCAGCCATAAAGGAAGCCAGTCCGTATAAACCAAGACAGCCCAAAAAGATCGCCACCAGGGCAAAAATCTTGAGGAGCTGGTAGAGCTGGTCCTCCTGTCCATAAAAACTGTTGATGTTTTCGTCCAGGTAGTGATATTCAAAAACGCCATTCGGATAGGTTTTGTTCCATAGCGCCGTGATAGCCTTGATGGCCGAAGCGGCATTTTCAGACCCCAGTTTTATCGACATTTTTCCAAATCCCTTTGGATAACTTGTCAGAAAAACGCAGGAATATTTATCCTTGAACCCGGTGGAGTGGAAGTCCCTGACAACGCCAACGATTGGACCCTTTAGGGAATCCCAGTCCAAATCCATGTCCTTGTTGAGTATATCTTCGGGGTGTTGATAGCCCAGTTTCCGCATCAGTTGTTCGTTGATCAAAAACTCATGACCTGCTCCGGGCCGGATATTCCGGCCGGCAGCCAGCGGGATATTGAAGAGATGGATATAATTGGAATCCACAAATTTTGGAATGGAATAGAGCTGGTTGGATTTTGCCTCGTGATTGAACTTAAAATCCAACCAGTCATTTTCGGCGGTAACCGGTGGATTGTTGCTAAAGCTCAGTTGTATCACACCGGGAATACGCTGGACCTGATCCCTCAGGTAGTCGATCTTTTTGACCCGGATGGAATCCCAGGGCAGGGGAACGGTGATCAACGCCTGGCGGTCAAAACCCATGGGCCCCTTGTAGAAATAATTCATCTGGCGGATCATGACCAGCAGGCCGATGATCAAAGCCTGGGCTATTACAAACTGTACGATCACCAGGGCCCGGCGCAGATTGATGCCCCTGGAAGGACCGGTAAAGAACCGGCTTTTGAGGGCCTGGATGGGATTAAAGCCCGACAACAATATGGCCGGGTAAAAACCGGACAGCAGGGTGACCGAAATGATCAATAAGGCCCAGGTAACCAGGACCTGCGGTTGCAGCACAAAGCTTCTTGTGATGGGTAATTTGAGAATGCCGGCTACAGCGGGTAAAGCGATGGCCGTCAGCAACAGGGCCACCAGGCTGGAGCCCAGCACGAGCAGGAAGGTTTCCATTAAAAATTGTCCGCGCAGCTGCCAGGAACTCCCTCCCAATACCTTCCGGACACCGACCTCACGGGAACGGATAACCGCATGTGCGGTGGAAAGGTTCACAAAATTCATGCAGGCGATGACCAGGATAAAGGCACCTACCATCCAGAGCACCCGGATGGTTTCCCGGGAAATGGTCCTGCCCAGGAAATTGTCGGTATGACTATGGGCATCATAGTAATGCACCTCGTTCATAGACTGGATCACCATCTCATCCTCTACACCTGCCGGCCGGTTCTTCTTATATACATCGCGCAGCCTCCGGTTAAAACCCTCCGGGGTTTCGCCCTCCGGGAGCCGGATATAGCAGTCATGTTCGGACCCGCCTCCATACCAGTCGGTCCTGCCGAATTTGGCGAAAAGCTTGTAGGGAACCACCAGTTTCAGCTGGAAGTCGGTGTTGGGACGCGGGTTCTCGAGTATCCCGGTCACCTTCAGATGGACGAAATTATTCAGTTGGATTGTTTTTCCCAGGGCGGTCTTCCAGTCTCCAAAATACCGATTGGCAGTCTCACGGGTCAGTACAACCGAATATGGCTCCGCCAGGGATTGGGCGGGGCTCCCTGCCAGCCAGGGAAAAGAAAACAGGGAAAAGAAATCCGGTTCAACGGCAAAGAGGCTTTTTGATTCACTGAATTTTTTCTCAGTCTCTCCTCTATCATTCAGCACCTGTACCAGGTCCTTCGGACTGTTGAAGACGCCGGTCGACAGCTTTACATCTGGGAAAAGATCCTTCATGGAGTGAACCAGGGCAGTGGGAGCGCCGGCACCATAGAAGATCCCCAGGTCGCCGGGGTGGTGGTATTCGATGAGGGTGCGGTAGATCCGCCTGGCCTGCGGATGAAAATCGTCAAAGCTCGTCTCAAAACGGACAATGATAAATATCAACAGGAAAATGGAGATGCCTGCCGAAAGACCGGCGAAATGAATGATGGTATAATCCCTGGCCCTGAGCAGGCTGCGGAAGGACGTTTTCAAGAAATGCCCGAACATAGTATTGCGGTTATTCCGCCGTCAGCACAAAGAGGGTGCCACTCATTCAAGTCATTGGTAATCAAATTTTTTTGTCAGGTTTAACCGGAACGGTGTACGGATTTGATATGATTGCTGTCCGTATGCAGACAGGGCCTGTTATGTTTATGGATGATGCTTCCATGAAGATGATGCCCTCATTTGTCCATCCCTCCTTAAAAATAATCACAGGTGTCACCCGATTTTATATTTCCATACATTTGCTGCATGCGTACCATTTTTCTTACCACCTGCATCATCGTGATGCTTGCCGGTTGCCAAAGCAAAAAAGATTATAAGGAAATATTTAAAAACCCCGCGCTGTATTGTTCAGTCGTTCATGATCTCAATACCGTGGTCATGGGAAATAATTTCAGCCCCATGGTTGCTTCCCGGAATTATCTGTATGCAGCCGTTGCGGGGTATGAAGTGATTGCCGGCGCCCATCCTGATGAGTACCGTTCACTGGCGGGGCAGGTACATGGGCTGCACGAGGTGCCCAAACCGGACCCCAATAAAGAGATCAATGCCGAACTTGCAGCCCTGCTTGCCTATTGTAAATTGGGAGAGTCGGTCACCTTTCCCGAAGGAAGTATGAAACAGACTACCGACAGCCTCAAAAAAATGGCCGTCGAGCATGGCATGCCTGATGACGTTTTAAAAAATACCATCGCCTATGCCGATACGGTATCCTCCGTCATCGCCGCCTGGAGCAGGCTTGACAATTATGCGCAAACGCGCGGGGCGCCTGAATATACGGTAACGGACTCACCCGGCAGATGGGTGCCAACACCTCCTGCCTATTCATCGGCAGCCGAACCCCACTGGAGGGAAATCCGGACCCTGGTCATCGACAGCCCACAACAGTTTATGCCGCCTCCGCCGTATAAATTCACCGTTACGGATAAAAAAAGTCCCTACTATCTGGAAGTGAAAAAAATCCAGGATCAGACCGACACCCTTTCAAAGGAAAAGGCCTGGATCGCTGAGTTCTGGGACGACAACCCCTTTAAATTAAATGTGTCGGGCCACCTGATGTTCGGCACCAAGAAGTTCTCACCGGGCGGTCACTGGATGGGCATTGTGGGAATTGCCGCCCTGAAATCAGGAGCGGATTTCAATAAAACCGTATATGCCTATGCGGAAACGGCCATTGCCCTGTTCGACGGATTTATACAATGCTGGAACATAAAATATACCTACAACACAGTCAGACCGGAGACCGTCATCAACAAATATTTCGATCCCAACTGGAGACCTCACCTGCAAACTCCCCCTTTCCCGGAATATACCTGCGGGCACTGCACCATTTCTGCAGCAGCCTCACAGACCCTTACACATATTTTTGGGGACAATTTTAAATATACCGACAGCACCGAACTGGAATTTGGGATTCCGAGCCGGTCCTACAAGTCTTTTTTTGACGCGGCTACGGAAACCTGGTATTCGAGGTTTTATGGAGGCATCCATTTTTATTATTGCTGCGAGCTGAGTAACACCATGGGAAATGGCGTGGGCAAACTGGTGGTCGACCGGCTGAAGATGAAACTGCATGATTGATGATGCCTGCCGGGCTAACCAATCTATGTGGAAATAATATGCGACAGCACGATGCCGGTGGCCACCGCGGCGTTTAATGATTCCGCGTGACCCAGGCGGGGAATGGTGACCCGATGCTTTACGAAGGGAAGCAGTTCCTCACTGATCCCTTTGGATTCATTGCCCACAAGGATGATCCCTTCTTCTATTTTGCCCATACTTTGTAAGGCTGTTCCCTGCAACAGCATCCCGTAAACCGGTGGCTTTGCATGTTCCGAAAAAAAACGTTTCAGATCCTTGTGCAAAACCTGTACCCGGGCGAGGCTGCCCATGCTGGACTGCACCACTTTTGGGTTGAACAGATCCGCCGTTTCCTCGCTGCAAATGATCTGTTCAATCGCAAACCAGTCTGCGATCCTGACCAGGGTCCCAAGGTTCCCCGGGTCCTGTATGCCATCCAAAGCCAGGCTGATCCTGTGTTCCAGCTGAATGGGTGGAAAGGAGGGTTTCTTAAAAAGACCCAGCACCTGGTTGGGCTTCGTCAAAAATGAAATGCGTGACAGTTCCTGTTCCCTCACGATGTGTAGCTCAAACACGTCTTTACGCTCCACAGCGGCCAGGTTCTTGTCGACCCATTCCTGCAGGGCATAGACCTGGAGCGGCTGTATGTTTTTCGCCTGTAACAGTTCGCCCGTCAACTTTGGGCCCTCGGCGACAAATACCTGTTCCGTATCCCGGAATTTTTTGTGGCCTAAACTTTGAATATACTTAACTTGCGATTTTAGAAGCATTGACAATCCGTTTGTTACAAAAAGATACCACAAAATTGGTTTGCATTGTTTAACCATGAAATTTCCCGCTGCAAACCAATTTTATATTTTATAGTCCGTAAATACATTTTCTTTATCCAGTCTATGATTTATCGCCGGCAAGTAGCAGGATCGTTGATCAGCCCTGTATGGATGTTGCTGATCCTTTGCCTGTCGGTTGCATCATGTGTAGTGGCGCCCAAGAAAAAGCAATACCCCTCGAGAAAGCCATTTGTTTTCAAGACAACCATAAAGTTAGAAAGCAATTTATCACATAGCCAAAAGCTGGAACTGACCGACAGGTTACGAAACCAGCTCGACGATAGTCTGCAGGTCAGAACAACTACGGATTTAAGATGGAAACCGCCGTTTTTGTACCGCAAGATCGTGACGCCGCCAGTGTTGGACTCGGGTAATGTCAGCCGCTCACTTATCTTCATGAATGCACTGTTGAATTCACTGGGGTATTTTGAACCGACAGTCAAAGATTCGATCCGCATCGATACTATTAAGGATCAATACAGGGCATATATTAACTTTAGGGTCAGGCCCGGAAAAAACCTGAAAATTGACTCCATTGGTTTTGAACTGCAAACACCTGCCCTGCAGGCGCTGGCCATCCAATCCAAAGATCAGTCTCTCTTAAAAAAAGGAACGCCATATTCCAAGCTGCTTCTCGCCAATGAAATCGGTCGCCTGGTAGATACCTTTCGCAACAACGGCTACCTGAGGTTTAACAAGGATGACCTGGTAATAGAACATGATACCGTGGTATTCGGGTTAATCGATCCCAGCCTGGACCCGTTTCAACAAGCGATCCTGCTGGAAAGATTAAAAAGGGAAAGAGAAAACCCGACCATCAAGCTTGTGGTCAGACAAAGACCGATTCGGGACTCCACCCATCTCATAAAATATTACATCGGCAAAGTGACGGTCTACCCGGACCTCCCGGTTACCGAGGATACGTCGCAGGAAGTCAGGTATGATACCACCGTGATCCGGAACATCACGTTTATCACCCAGACAAATAAATTCAAGCTTCCCTTTGTTTTCAAAAACATCTACCTGCGGCCGGGAAGATTGTACAAACAGGAAAATTATTATCGCACTTTTAACCGTTTCAGCCAGCTCTCTGCGTGGCAATACAGCAATATAGACTTTGATACTTCTCCGCTTTCGGATACCCTGATCGATATCACGATGCGCATGTACCCGGCCAAAAAGCAAAGCACCAACGTGAGCCTGGAAGCCAGCTATAACACCAACGACATCGTTACCGCCAGCAACCTGTTTGGCGTCGGCGTGAATTTCGGTTTGCAGAACAGGAACAGTTTTAAGCAATCGATCCGTTCCTCCACCAATTTGCGCACGGGGGTTGAGTTCGGCGATAATTTTATCCAGACCTCGCAGATCGGGATCTCGCATACCATCGCCTTCCCCAACCTCATCGTGCCTTTTAACATAAGCCGGGAGGGGAGATTAAAAAACGTACAAACCCTGTTAGGCGTCAATGCTTCTTACACCGATCGAAGAAAATTTTATACCCTTCGATCCATCAATGGCTCATGGGGATACCAGTACACCAAGAACAATAAAACCTATTTATTCCGGATTCCCAATATCGAGTTCACTTCACTCGATAAACAGGACAGCCTGAAAGCATTGCTTCTGCAGAACCCGGCGCTCAATTACGCCTTCAGGACGGGCTTTATCATCGGGTCGCAGTTTGTATACAGCTCCATCACTACGCATAAAAACAAGACCAACCGTTTCCGATTCAGCGCGGAGCAGAGCGGCGCCCTGCTCGGGTTTATACCAGCCTTTCGCGAAGGTGACCTGTTGCGTTTCGTCAAGGGAGATGTGGAATATGTGCACAATATCAACTATGGCAAAACGCAACTTGTCATGCGCGGTTTTGCGGGAGGGGGCATCGCCTATGGGGGACAGGAACCCGGTGTTCAGCAAACCCTTCCTTTTTACAAAGCCTTCTGGGCGGGCGGTCCCAATAGTATGCGCGCCTGGCAGGTGCGACAGCTCGGCCTCGGGTCTTCAAAATATTTCGACACTTCCAGCTACCAGGGTTTTGATCGTTTCGGAGATGTGCAGCTCGAAGGAAATATTGAATTCCGTTTCCCGATTGCTACCCTGTTTGGTTATAAGATCACCAGTGCCTTGTATACAGATGTGGGAAATATATGGAGCCGTAAACCGATTGACACCACGGCGGCAGCGCAGGGAAGTGATTTCCAGATCAACCGTTTTTATAAAGAATTTGCAGTAGGAGCGGGGACGGGGCTCCGGCTGGATTTCAATTATTTCCTCATCCGGCTCGACTGGGCCTATAAGCTCCTTGACCCGCAGCGAAAGGAGGACCCTGATCGATGGTTTTACGGGCTTACGCTGGGAAGTGGCCAGTTCCAGCTGGGCATCAACTACCCGTTCTAGACCCAAGTTCCCGGAGGATCTCTTCTTCCGCGGCTTCCATGGTCAGCGATTGTTCCAGCCTGTATTCACCGATCCTTGTCCGGCAAAGACTGCTCAGGTAGGCGCCACATCCCAGTGCCTGGCCTACATCATTAGCCAGGCTTCGTATATAGGTCCCCGTGGAACAGGCAACGCGAAAATAAACCAGGGGCCACGCTACGGACTCGATGGTAAATGAATGGATGGTGATTTTGCGGGGCTCCAGTTGTACTTCCCTGCCTTGTCGCGCCAGTTCGTACACGCGTTTACCCTTTACCTTGATGGCGGAATGTGCCGGTGGCACCTGCAATAGGGTCCCCGTAAATTTTTTGGTCACTTCACCCAGGTCGGCTTCCGTCAGTCCGCTGGTATCTTTGAAATCCTGCGGTTCACTTTCGAGATCATAGGTAGGCGTGGTAGCTCCCAATGTAAAAGAGCCGGTATACTCTTTTTCCTGGGACATAAAATGGTTGATCTGCTTAGTGAATTTACCCGTGCATACAATTAATAATCCTGTGGCCAGCGGATCCAGGGTCCCGGCGTGGCCCACTTTTTTAATTTTCACCAGGTTCCTGATCTTCCGCACCACATCAAAGGATGTCCAGTGAAGTGGTTTGTTGATCAGCAATACCTGGCCCTGTTCGTACTTGTTGATGTTCGTTCTCTCCAATTTGATGACAGTTGACTTTTAACAGTTGACAGTTGACAGACCTCAGCGCTACATGGTAGATTATATGCTGCCCGTATCCCGCATCACGGATTCGACAAAACTCCCGACCCTTACCCGTAAACTGTCCATCTACTGCGCTGATCAGGGAACCGCAGCCGTTCACCACAGTATTACCGAAGCTCAATCAGGGCACTCTCCCGAAAACGGGCCGTAATCGTTTTCGGCCGGCTTTTTTTGGTTACTTTTTTGGCCGGGCAAAAAAGTAACAGAAAGAACAACCGGTCGAAGTTGTTCAACAATCCCTGTTCGGCAAGACTCCCGGCACTACCTAAACCCGATCGCCGTCGCCGGTTTGATCCTTCTTGTAATAACGGTGGGGATCATCAGTACCAGGAAACAAACGACAAAGGTGCCGAGGTTGACCAGCACAATATGCCACCATTCCAGTTTTACCACGGCTTTGGAAATAAAGTAGGCGTCTTCCGGAAGGGTGATAAAACCATAACGGGCCTGCAGCCAGCAAATGCCCAGTCCCATGATATTGCCCCCGACGATGCCAAAAAAAGTGATGATGGCGCCATGGTATAAGAATATCCGTTGGATGGACCGGTCCCTGCTTCCCACGGCCTTCAGGATGCCGATCATATGCGTCCGTTCCAGCAACAGGATGATCAGGCAGGTAATGAGATTGAGGATGGCCACAACCACCATAATGATGAGCACGATGGCGATGGTGGTATTCTGCAGGTTGAGCCAGTCGAAAATATTCGCATATATCTCCCTGGTAGTACGACTGTTCCAACCGGGCGGCAGGCTTTCAAAAATCAGCGTGTTCACGGTATCCAGTTTGTTGTAGTCTTTCAGGAAAACCTCGTAACCCGCTATTTCGTTTGGTGTCCAGTCGTTCAGGCGCTGTATGAGCCGGAGGTCGCCGATGGCGATGAATTTGTCGTAGTCTTCGATGCCCGTCTTGAAGATGCCCGCCACCGTCATGGGTCGCACCCGCCGGGAACCATCGGGGCGGATAAAATACAGGAAGACCCGGTCCTGCGCTTTCAGCTTGAGTTGGTTGGCCGTATAGGACGAGAGGTTGATCTCACTGCTGTACCCGCTGTCGGGAAAGCTCAGCCAATGCCCGCTCTGCAGGAATCCGTCCATATTGGAGAAATCATAGGTTTTCTCCACACCTTTCAGCAACACGCCTTCAATGCTCTCTTTACCCTTGATGATGGCATTGCGCGTGGCAAAGGCCTGCACCGATTTTACTTCAGGGTTGGCCCGGAGCACGCTCACCACGGTATCATTGCGATCCACCGGCGTTTCTTCCGCAATGGCCGTACGGCTGGGTTCAAAATGTTTTACCCGCAGGTGCCCGGAAAAGCTGAACATCTTCCGCGCAATTTCATACTGGAATCCGTTGGTAAAGGCAAAAGTCAACAGCATAGCCGCCACGCTGATGGTGGTAGCTGCGATGGCGAGCCGGATGATAAACCGGGAAAAGGACTGTTGTTTGTTAAACGCGATGCGTTTCGCGATAAAAGCGGCTACATTCAATGAACAGCGGATTTAACGCTCAAAAATAGACTTCCCCTACAATACCATAAAAGATTTTTCATTTTTTATGCTAACATTGTAAACCGATATTTTTCCAGATAATCCATCCATGCATGAAATCTTGCTTCCTGCTCTTGTTTTCGGCTCTCTCTTTTTCAGGATTTGGTCAGACGCCCGATTCGGTATACAACAGCAACATCAAAACAGTGCAACTGTTTTTATATGGCAACCAGCTCCAGGCGCCGGTGATACGCCTGAACAGCGGTGATCGCCTGGAACTGCATTTTGACGACCTGGACGGAGACGTTAAGAATTATTATTACACCTACCAGTTGTGCAACGCCGACTGGACGCCGGTGGCGATCAGCCAGTATGATTATATCCGCGGATTTTCAGAGGCGAGGATCAGTTCCTACCGGTTTTCCTCCATCGCCCTGACAAGGTACACGCATTACCAGGCCATTGTGCCCGATGTAAATTGCGCGCCCATCGTTTCGGGCAACTATATGCTAAAAGTGTTCCTCGATGACGATACTTCAAAAATTGTTTTTACGCGAAGATTGCTGGTAACCGAAAGCGGGGCTACCATCCGGGCGCTGTTTATCCAGCCTTCGGATCCTCAAATTTCCTATTCGCACCAGAAGATTCAATTCTCTGTAAACACGGGAAACCTGCCACTCACCAATCCCTTTCAACAGGTGAAAGTAGTCATCCTCCAAAATAACCGCTGGGACAATTCACGTTATATTACCCAGCCCTCCTTTTTCACCGCCAACAACTTCGACTATAACAGCGACGAAATTTGCAGCTTTCCCGCAGGGAAACAGTGGCGTTGGGTGGACCTGCAGAGTTTTCGTTTCCAGAGCGACCGCATTAAACATGTGGATTATTTGAAAACCAGCACTTCTATTTTTTTACAACCGGACCAGGACCGTTCCGGGCAGGGATACATTTTCTTCAACGACATCAATGGCTGGTATTATATCCAGACCACGGAAAGCATCAACCCCCTCTGGCAAACCGATTATGGAACCGTGCATTTCAGCTTTGTGCCCTACCGGCGTGCGGAGTTTCCGGATAAGGACGTGTACCTGTTAGGGCAATTAACCGATTATGCGCTGACGGACTCTATAAAGATGAAGTTCAATGCAGATAAAGGGATGTATGAGACGGCGGTACTGCTCAAGCAGGGATACTATAACTATATGTATGTTACGGTGGATAAAAATGATTCCACGCGCAAACCCTCTTTTGAATTCACCGAGGGAAACGCCATGGAAACGGAAAATGATTATACGATACTGGTCTACTACCGGCCCATCGGGGGAAGAGCGGACCAGCTGGTGGCGCTTGCACGCCTGAATTCGCTGAATGGTAAACCGGCCAACTAAAATCGCTGAACAGTTGTGCCAACGGCTGATACCTTGTAAACATCAGGAATTAATGGCTGCTTTTTGCAATGATCCTGCTACAGGTTTTCTGAACGGCCATGGAATATTGTTTGTGTATCCTTATCTTTGCGGCGGCAAGTCTTATACGACCAGCTCCTGCTGAATCCCCCCAGGGCCGGAAGGCAGCAAGGGTAGGTGGTTGTAGCGGTGCGATGTAAGTAACTTGCCTTTTTTCATTACCCCTCCG
>DATJYH010000407.1:0-7909 GCA_035499675.1 Puia sp. | reverse complement strand
AACTAGTCCTACATTTACACTACACTCCTTCGCTGAAACCTTTCCTCGTCATTCTAACAACACGATAGCAATATGAAACAAATCAGTTTATTTTTTTTAGGCGGCATGCTGCTTCTGTTCACAGCGCCCGTTCGGAGCCAGTCCGCAAAGGATGCAGTCATCGCGGGAAAAGACATCGCCATCGTAGAAACGGAAAACGGGAAAGTAAGAGGATATATTCACAAGGATATCTACACGTATAAAGGAATTCCCTACGCACATGCCGACCGTTTTATGGCTCCTGTGAAACCCAGGCCCTGGAGCAATATCCGCAGCTCGATGACCTATGGTCCCGTTTGTCCCATAGACCCCACCACAACAGTCATTGACGAGTTTGAATTTCCCTTCCACCACAACTGGGGTTATACGAATGAAAACTGCCAGACGCTCAATGTATGGACACCCGCCATCAACGATCACAAAAAAAGACCCGTCATGGTCTGGTTTCATGGAGGAGGATTTGCCACCGGTTCTTATGTTGAACTACCATCTTATGATGGGGAGAGTTTAAGTCGCAAGGGAGACGTGGTGGTTGTATCGGTAAATCACCGGCTTAATGTGCTCGGTTTTCTTGATTTGTCAGCCTATGGTGAAAAATACAAATCCTCTCCCAATGCCGGACTGCTGGACCTGGTAGCAGCCTTGCAATGGGTCAAACAAAACATTGCACAATTTGGCGGCGACCCGGATAACGTTACAATTTTTGGACAATCAGGGGGTGGCGGCAAAGTCACCTCGTTGATGAATGCGCCATCTGCCAAAGGACTTTTTCAAAAAGCCATTGTACAGAGTGGCAGTTACCTGACAAGCTTTACCGAGCCATCCGTGTCAAGAAGGATTGCCGCCGCCTTATTAGACGAACTGCAATTGAAACCAGAGCAGGTTGATTCCCTGCAATTGATCTCTTACGAAAGGCTCAATGCCGCCAGCAAAAAAGCGATTCAGAAAGTCACGGTAGCCCTTAGGGCCGAAGGCAAACCGGTTCCGGGATTTGGCATAAGCTGGGGACCCAACCTGGACAGTAATTTCCTGCCTTATCAGTTGGATGCCCCCGAAGCCAAGCAGTTGTCTAAAAATGTACCGCTCCTGGTAGGATCCACAAAAAATGAGTTCACTCCATTCATTCCCGGCTCAAGAGATATCACGATGGAGGCTGCAAAGGCCAATCTCCAGAAAAAGTATGGCGACAAGACAGATGCTTACCTGGCGGCCGTCAAAAAAGCCTACCCCGAAACGACAAAACCTTCCGATTATATTGATATAGATGTTTTCTTCAGACCGGGTGCCATCAGGCAGGCGGATCAGAAAGTATCTGCCGGCGGGGCGCCTGTCTATATGTACCTGTTTACCTGGCAGTCG
Source organism: Puia sp. (assembly GCA_035499675.1). Lineage (GTDB taxonomy): Bacteria > Bacteroidota > Bacteroidia > Chitinophagales > Chitinophagaceae > Puia. The sequence continues at coordinate 6,511 of DATJYH010000407.1, read as the reverse complement.
CCGGTATTGGACGGTGTTTTTAAAGCCATGCATTGCATGGAACTGCCCTTTGTATTTGATAATATCCAACGTTGCGAGGAAATGACGGGTGGAGGAAAGCAAGCCTACGTGCTGGCAGATAAAATGAGTACAGCCTGGATCAATTTTGCCCGTACCGGCAATCCCAACAATAAATTGCTTCCAACCTGGCAGCCATACACAACCGAAAACGGGGCGGTAATGATATTTGACAACAATTGCCAGGTAAAGCAGCATCCCGACAAAGATTTGCTGAGCATTGCAGCGGGGAAATAAAAATGATGGCGGGTGATATAACGGCGGGTAGAAAAGGCCGTCTGAAAAAATCAACCCTTACAGGATAGATCCCTGTAAGGGTTTTTTGCTGGTAAACTGTGACCTCGACAGGAATCGAACCTGTATCTGGAGCTTCGGAAACTCTTATACTATCCATTGTACTACGAGGCCCTGAACTATTTGATCAACCCGCTGGCGTTGTTGGTAAATATCTTTACCGCAATGGCCAGCAAAATTACGCCAAAAAACTTACGAATTGCACTCATTCCGGCCTGGCCGATCAATTTTTCTATTTTGTTCAATGATTTGAGAACGATGTATACAAAAAGGAGATTTATCAGTATGGCGATCAACACGATGGCTTCCGGATAATTTGCTTTCAGGGCCATGATGGTAGTAAGCGTGCCTGAACCGGCAATCAGCGGAAAGGCAATGGGCACCACAACGCTGGTCTTGATGTCCTTATCGCTCTTAAAAAATTCAATCCCCAATACCATTTCCAGTCCGAGGATAAATATGACAATAGACCCGGCCACGGCAAACGAATGTTTGTCTACGCCCAGCACGTTGAGAAACTTTTCACCGGCATACAGGAACAACACCATGAGGCTGCCGGAAACCAGGGTGGCTTTCAATTCTGAAATCACGCCCGATTTCTTTTTCAGAGAAAGAAGCAGCGGAATGGAGCCGACGATGTCAATCACGGCGAACAGTGTGAAGGTCACGGTCAGTAATGCATTCAGGTCTGATTGCATATGGGGTTTTTTGCAAAGATATAGAGGCCCCAGTCAATGGAGGGTTTTCAGCCACTACTCACCGGCTTCAGAAATAACTGGGTTTATGCCGTTCCGCGTCACCGGGAATATTGGAAAGAAAGTGAGGTAGCCAGTTGCTTCCGGCGCCAGTTAGTCTTATCGCGCATCCATAATGTATCCTGAATGCCTGGAAGGAATCTGCGAGGGGAGTCGAGGTGATATGCGACAATATGCTGCGGATGACACCGCCATGCGCTATGATGGCAATACTTTCTCCCTTGTCGAGGCTGATCTTTTCAAAACAGGCTGTCACGCGCTGATACAGATCCGCATAGCTTTCACCGCCCGGAATACGGACATTTACAAAATCATTCATCCATGGCATCACTTCAGCAGTCGGTATATCATCCCAATTCCGCATCTCCCAGGAGCCGCAGTGGATTTCCATGAGGCTGTTTTCGAACACAATCTCCCTGGCGGGAAACAGGTATTGCCCCAGTTTCTTGCATCGCAGCAGGGGACTCGAATAAACAGCATCGATCTGTGCCGGCAGGAAGGTTTTGATAACTGCCGCCTCATCCGCAAACGAGTCAATAACATCTATGTCCGACTGGCCATAGCAAACCCCTTTGCCAACGTTCGGCGTGCTGTGACGGATGAGATAGATTTGTTTCATGGAAAGGTAGTTGATAGAATCCATGGCCGACCGCGTCCACCGCAGTTTCAGCGCAGGCGGATGGCCGTTAGATGATGGCCGGGTTTTGTAAACAGTTGACAGGTCTCGATGCAACATGGCAGACATTATTCTGCCCGTATCCCGTATCCCGTATCTCACGGGACTCCCGGCTTCCGACTCAAAAAAACTTCCACACCAACAACGTTCCAAAATAAAACATCACTTCACTTACCTGCTGCACGGCCCCGAGGCAATCGCCGGTATATCCGCCGATCCATTTTTTAAAGTAAGCAGAAAGTTCATAGGTAGCATACAGTACGGGTATCAGGGCCAACAGGAAATGCCAGGATAGCAACACAAAAGGCAACAGCGCGAAGGCAGTAGCCAGGAGCAGTTCACCCTCCGACAATTTTGTATGCGCGATGGGTTTTGATTTGCTGGTATCCATGTCCGTTACATAGGTGGAAAAACGCATCAGGAACAGCGGCATCAATCGGCTCATGCTATGCGCGGCGATCAGCGTCAAAATAAAAAATCGGTCGTTGAAAAAAATGTTGGAACTGGGATGAGCCAGGTCAGGGGTAAAATGCGGTAATTCTTTGAGCAACAGAAATTTTGCAGACAGGATACCCATCAGCCCGATCACGCCATACGTGCCCAGCCTGCTGTCTTTCATGATGGCAAGTATTTTTTCCTTTGTCCACCCGCCGCCGAACGCATCACAGCTATCGGCAAATCCATCCTCATGAAAGGCGCCGGTGACCAGGATCCCGGCAATCACAGATGCCAGCAAGCCAACGTCCGTGGACACAAGCCGGTCAAATACGAGGAATACCAGTGCGCTGATACCGCCTACCATCCATCCGATCACCGGAAAATATTTGGGGGCCTTCTGCAGGTACTCGTCGCTGTGACTGATGTGGTCGGGCACCCGTATCCTTGTCAGGAACATCACGGCGGTCAAAAATGTTCTCCATTCCCGTATCATGCGGTTAAAATTAATCTTTGTTGCTGACACCGGCGGATTCAAAGGAGGCCATTTCATCCAGGAAGCTGACTGCCGACACGACCAGGGGTATGGCCAGGGCGGCTCCAGTACCTTCTCCCAGTCGCATGCCGAGATTGAGCAACGGTTGCACACCCAGCCAGTTCAGCAATGCCCGATGCCCCTGCTCTCCGCTGGTATGGGCAAAAATGCAATAATCCATCACACCAGGTTCCTGCGACCTGGCTGCCAGCAGGGCGACGCTGCAGATAAACCCGTCTACGATAATGATCATGCGTCTTTTGGCAGCTTCCAGGAAAGCTCCACTCATCATGGCAATTTCGAATCCCCCAACATGGGATAGAATGGTGGTGGCAGATGCCCCGGGAACTAAATCGGCAGCATGTTTTTGGTAAGCAGCTGCCAGTGTTTTCTTTTTTAAAAGCAATTGCTCATCGTTAGAACCAGTACCCCTGCCAATACAATCTTCGAGGGGAATTCCCGTAAACGCGGTCATCATCAGCGAAGCTGCGGACGTATTTCCGATTCCCATTTCGCCAAAGCCAATGCAATTGCACCCGGTTTCGTGTATCGACGCTACAATGGCCCTCCCTTTTTCCTGGGCCTGGTCCATTTCTGCCTGGGTCATGGCCGGTTCTTTCAGGTAGTTGCGCGTACCATAACCTATTTTGGCGTCAATAAATTCCTTTCGTCCGGCCAATTCGCTGAAATCTGCATCCACCCCGGCATCGACGATGCGCAGTGCGATTTGATGCTGGCGACAAAAAACATTGATCGCAGCTCCTCCCTGTATAAAATTCAGGACCATCTGTGCGGTCACGGTTCTCGGGTAGGGATTTACCAGCCCGGTAGCGGCAATTCCATGATCGCCGGCAAACACCACAATATGCGGCTGGTTGATCTGCGGCCTCGTAGTTTGCTGGATGAGCCCCGCTTGCAGTGCAATCGCCTCCAGTTTTCCAAGGGAACCGGGAGGCTTTGTCTTGAAATCAATCTTGTGTTTTATTATTTCTTCGAGGGTTGAAATGCTGGATGTCGTCATGATCAATTCTTTTAAACAGGAATAAGGTCGCAGAAATAAAACCCATAGGAGGATGCTTTAACCTTACGATCATCACCGGCATCCTGGTTTTCCGGGGCATGGTATCTTTTATACACAATCTCTCCTTTTTTAAATGGAACAGGCTGATTAAACAAGGGCCCGGCAAAAACGAATGTATGGAACTCGCCATTTTCTCCGCAAGGATCCACATGATCGGGCAGGTCTGCCAGGAACTGATCGTCAATGATCCTTCCGCAGAAATGCCTGTCCAGGACCTCTTCCTGCACGCATACCACGATGCTTTTAAACCCCAGTGAAATAAATTCTTTGACCAGGCTTCCCGTATCAAGTTTCCATAGTGGGAAGCGGCATGCTATCCCCATCGTGTGCAATGTTTGTTCACGATATTTTCGGAGGTCTTCCAGAAAGATGTCTCCGAAAATGGCGGTATTATATCCCGATTCCCTGAATGCAGTTAATTTATTCATCATAGCGGTCTCGTATACCTGCATATCCGGCTGCTCGGGCAGTTCAATGGTATGAAGCGGGATATGGATGGCCCGGGCCTGGGCTTCCAACAACGCTCTTCTCACCCCATGCATTGAAATACGGTGATGAAAGGAATTCATGCTCGTCAGCAGGGCTGTTACCGGGATGGAGCCCGACTGCAATGTCCTGTACAGGCAGAGGGCAGAATCCTTTCCGCCGCTCCAGTTCATATAGGCCATCGGTTTTTCGGGCTTGACAGGAGACCTCAGCTCCCCTGCGTTGACAAACGATGCATTCATTTTAGAAGGTTGTTTTTGAGAATGAGCGGGATGCCGCTTACCATCAGGATGACCTGGTCGGCGAGGCCGGCGATGTATTGATTGGTCCAGCCCTGCAGATCAGTGAATTTTCTCGCCGATTCCGTTGCTGCATGCACACCCATCCCAATTTCATTGCTGATGATAAAAAATTGTGCGTCTGTTTTTCTGAGCTCATCAACTTCCTCCCTGATTTTTTTCAGGCAGCTGGCCTCGTCCTCATTCAGCCGGATAAAAAAATTGCTAAGCCATAGTGTAACACAATCTATAACGACTACCCGTTGCTGCAATACGAGCCGGCTCAGCTGGAATGGCTCTTCCATGCTGGTCCAACGCTGATCCCGGTCGGCGATATGACGGCTGACACGCACTTTGAAAGCTTCGTCGTCCGGGTATACCCGGGCGGTGGCCACATAGATGGGATTGTTGGCCAGTTGAAGGGCCTGCTCCTGGGCATACCTGCTTTTGCCGCTCCGGGCCCCACCGGTAATAAACACAATCCGTCCCTTATTTTTCATAAAGCAGGTATTTTTCCCTGAAGAAAATATATCGCTGCCTGAGCTCAAGCAGGCAACCCCTGCAAAGGCAGTCGTTGTAACGGTCTTCTATAAATGCCTTTTCTTCCACGGTAAGAGGTATGTCATAGCACTGGCAATGACAGATGTCTCCCGGTCGGCATTCAAATGCAGCGGAACAACGTGGACAGGATTTTTCTTCATGTTTGCCCATGGGGAAGTCAACAGTTAACAGTTCACAGAATCGATGGTCGATGTTCTTTGGTCGTCTGCGTCCGCGGAATCCGCCTCAGGCGGAGCAGGCGGGACTCAACTGCTCCAAACATAATCCCTCCATACAAAACCGTTCCGGCCAGGAACCTCAACTCAAAAGGAATGGCGGCAACAAGTCGTTGAAAATAGACGATCAGCGATGCCGACAAACCTGCTTCCCGCAGGCATCCTCCCACATCCGAAACCAGCCAGTGAATTAATGTGACTGCTATAACGGAGATGAACATGCGTTTGATGGTCAGCGGTTGGAGGATCAGCTTGCCGGCCAGTACCATGCCCGCAAATGCCAGATAAGTCCAAAACCAGCCGGTATACAGCAAGCCGCTCCTGTAAGAGGCATATACCGTAAATGAGAGGAATATATCACCGGCGAACAGGGTGAGCATGGGAAATGCAAAAGGCCTGGCAAAGCCGGGAAAATAAGCGCCGCCGAACAGGGCCATGGCCCCGATGGGTGTAAAGGTTGCCAGCGGTTCCAGCCGGGGTGAAAAATTAGTCGCTACCCGAAGTGCCGCCACCGAGAGGATGACGAGGAGCAGCAAACCTGTCCCGGGATTGAGTTTTTGCGTCGACATATTTGATCGGTTTAATGGTTATAAAATCATAAGCGTACAGCGAGCCCGGCTACAAACATCGCCGGGATGGAATTGTATCCGTTGATGGTAAGGAATTTTTTGTTTGTGATGTTTTTGGCATCCACAAAAAATTTGAGTGCCGATGAAGGCCTGTATTCAGCATACGCATTCAGGATAAAAAAGGAGGCCAGCTCAACATCCGGCAATGGATTGAAACTGGCGTCATATCCCCCCACGTCGTATCGTTTACTCTCATAATGCCCGCCGATATTGAAGCTGACCTGATCCGTGGGTTGAATACCCACTGTAAAATTGATGGTACTTGCAGGTCGTCTTAAAGCGTACCCGTACACAGTGTCCTTATAGCTGATCCGGCTTTGTGATTGCTCGCGGGCATGCAACCAGGTATAATTTGCCGAAAGGGAAAATATCTTGTTGAACCGTATTTTGTTTTCCCATTCAATGCCCTGGTCCTTTTCCTGGTTATAGTTGAAGTACTGGTTGCTGAAATAGTTATAGTCCAGCCCGTCGCTGATGTTTCTGGTAAAATAGGTAACTCTGATGTTCAT
>DATJYH010000406.1:0-3140 GCA_035499675.1 Puia sp. | reverse complement strand
AGGTTTCTCGTAAACAGGCTCGGGGAGTTGTTGCAACCGCATCTTGTTGAGCTGGTAGTGCCCGATCCGCTGTTGGTGGATTATAAGGAAGCACTGATCATGGCCCTGATCGGGGTGCTGAGATGGAGAGAGGAAAGCAATGTGCTCTCTTCTGTAACAGGTGCCAGCAGGGATAGTGTGGGTGGAGCGGTGTGGTTGGGAGAGGGATGATACGACACGCGGAATACGGGACACGAGCCTGAAAAATGACTCCGCAACTCGCAACTCGTATCCTTACATTCCCAACACCCCCCTCAACTTCACATACCCGGCCTTGCTGACCGGTACCCGGCCTCCGCTCTTCAGTATGGCAATGTGATTTTCTTTTTCGTAGGGATCGATCCTGGTGATCTGCTGGATGTTGAGCATATAGGAACGATGGGTGCGTACAAAATATTGGGGATCCAGGGTCTGCTCAAAATGACTCATGGTTTTGTTCTTTAGAAACGAACCTTCCCTGGTGTGGATCTTCACATAGTCATCCGCAGCCTCCAGGTAGTGGATCTCATCAATCGGGATGATCTTGATCTTTCCGCCGATTTTAACGACCACCCGTTGCTGCTGCGCAGGGGATTGCGCCGCTGTTTCCAGCAGAAAGGATGTATTCTCTTTTGCGTATGTTACGTTACGCTGGTCCAGCAATTTTTGCACTGCCTTGTCGAACCTTTCTTTACTGAAAGGTTTTAGCAGGTAGTCAACGGCGTGACTTTCAAATGCCCGAATGGCAAAATCATCAAACGCAGTCGTGAATATTACGGCAGGCGGCTCTTCGATCAATTCCAGCATTTCAAATCCATTGATCTTGGGCATTTGTATATCCAGGAAAATGAGATCCGGTTGGAACTGCTGAATGGCTTTTACGCCTTCAAAACCATCGTTGCATTCCTGTACCAGTTCAATGCCGGGATGGGTCTGCAGGTATTCCCGGATAATCTGCCGGGCAAGCGGTTCGTCGTCAATGATGATGGCTTTCATGCTGTTTGAGGTATTTTAACGATGGTTGTAAATAAATGATCACTGGTTTGCGTATCCAGCAAATCGTTTCTTCCAAAAAGCAGGTACAGCCTGCGTTTTACCGAGTTGAGCCCAAAGCCCGTGCCCTGTTTAGGGTAGGAAGTTTCCGGATCGAAAGGATTTTGAACCCGGATCTCGAGAATATTGTCGTGCACTTTGCCGGACATGCTGATGGTGATCGCTTCTGTGGTATCATAGAGTCCAAATTTGATGGCATTTTCTACAATAGGCTGGAGCAGCAGGGGGGGCATTTTCATGTCGAGGCTTGCAGGCTCGATGTCCATATCAGTGGAAAGCCGGTGACCAAATCTCACTTTTTCAATATCGAGATAGAGTTGGAGGTACTGCAGTTCCTCCGAAAGGGGTACCCATTTCTGCTCTTCTTTTTTCAGGTTGCCGCGCAAGAAATCTGACAGCTGCTGAATCATTTTCCTCGCCTGCTCCGGCTGATTTCCCACCAGGGCACTGATGGAGTTGAGGCTGTTGAACAGGAAATGAGGTTGTAGCTGTTGGCGAAGTTTAAACAACTCCGCTTCCCTGGTCAATCGCTCCACATCCGCGCTTCGCTGCTGACTCTCCTTTTCTTCTTCCACGGTGTACCATAATACGCAGAGGATGGTCATACAACCGATCAACAGGAAGGAAATCCCAAACCTCACCGGCCAGGAATTGGAAAGGAACACGAGATAGGCCGGCCGGTCGCTTAAAAAATTGGTCAGTGCCCAGCGGGTATTCAGCAGGATCACCGCGCTGAGTCCGGCACTCAACAACAGGATATACCAGTATCTTTCTTTTTGAGGCAGATAAAATTTCAGGATATTGCTGACAAGCCAGCAGGCACCCATCAATTGCACATTGGTCACGAGGCTGTCGGTAACTGCGACTTTGGTGTTGAAACCGAAATCATTGATCAGTATGGCCTGCAGGGATGCCCATACCAGCCACCAGGCACTGAACACGTATCGGAATTTGCTTTCAGACAACGGTGATTTGGCCAAAGGATAAGGTTTTGGGAATTAGAGAATTTCCAAAAATTTGTGCGTACTGTTGAGCCGAATATGGGCGGCCTTTTTGTTGACCAGGTCCGTGTACAGGTCGGCGTTGTCTGTTTCCCGGACAGACGAATAGAGTTCGGCGCCATCCAGCAGCCCGCTCAGTTTGTACAACTCGGCCACATTAACAAACTTCCATTGCACCAGTTTTTTTTGCTGGTTGAAAAACTGGTCCTGCTCCTTGAGACCGATTTCCGTGGCCTTGCTGAATGCTTCCGCCTCGTTTTCTGCCTGTATCAGCCTGAGCTGTTCGTCAAACTGTGGCGTGTGCCGGCCGTCCCCGCAAACGATCCTGAAAACGATTTTGGTTAAATACCAGTTCATAGCAAATAGTTTTGAAGAGTTGGTTGATGCTGTTGCGTTTGTCAACGCAGTTCGACCTAATAATTCCTGATTTCGATGCCTCCAAAAATAGAAGTGCCTTCTATGACCAGGGTTTTGGTAGCATTCGAGTCGATTGGCTGTTGCCGCTTATCCTCAATGGATCCGAATACTGCCGTTACCTGGGTAGCGATTTTCCAATGAGCGGGCACAATCAGCTTGGTGCCACCAAATACCTGCGTAATGTCGATGACCGCGCGACTTTCAAAATCTGCCTGGGTAAGGTCCACTTCACAACCTCCCATAAAGCAGGTGATATCACCTCCTACAAAATGCTTTGACAAGACTACTTTCTTTACACCGCCGAACACCGAGGTAGAGTCAAAAAAATCTTCGGAGGAATAGTTTTGCTGAGTCGGATCGCTTGCCGGGAAGGAAGTGTTGTATCTATGTCGCCAATATTGTTTGTTCTTCCATTTTTCTTCCCAATCCTTCATTCGCCAATGTCCATGCCTGTGAGGTCTGACAAGCATAAGTATGCCGACAGTAATAATGATCAGTGGCCAGGCAAAACGGTGAAAGGAGAAACCGGGGATCAGGTCATCCAACATAAAGATGCCGCCAACCAGGATCAGGACGATCCACCCGGACCCGCGGAAACCGTTGCTAAAGCCGATCACAATACCCAGGAAAATGAGCAACATTTGCCAGTTG
>DATJYH010000405.1:0-4203 GCA_035499675.1 Puia sp. | reverse complement strand
TGAATTAAAAATAATCATTAAACCCTGAAACTCTTTCTACCTTCGCAGCATTTTATACTTGTTTCCCTGCTGGGGGAATCAATATGAAGACGATACTTCTCATACGACACGCCAAAAGCAGCTGGAACGATCCTTCGCTCGGCGACTTTGACCGGCCGCTCAATGAGCGGGGCAAAAAAGATGCCCTGGTGATGGCCCGCCGCCTGGTTAAAAACCAAATCCCCATTGATCTGCTGGTTTCCAGTCCCGCCAAAAGGGCCCTGTCTACCGCAAAACTTTTTGCGGAGGAACTTAAAAAGAACAAAAACGACATACTATCCATACCAGAATTGTACCAGGCTGAGCCCTCCGTATTTACAGAAGTGATTGCCAGGCTGGACGATTCCTGCCAGCATGCCGCCATCTTTGCCCACAACCCGGGCATAACGGCCTTTGCCAACTCCCTGGCCGAGGTGCATGTGGATGATATGCCTACCTGTTCCGTATTTGCCGTTCAGGCAAACACCGGTTCCTGGTCGGCGTTTGAATTTTCTGAAAAACATTTCCTTTTTTTCGACTATCCCAAATCGGAAGCACATCATTGACCGCGAGGCCCGGACAGGAATGCACGAACGGCCGCGGAAAGTCCGTCGCCCTGGGGAGGTTCATATTTTGTAAATACGAATTCGCCCGCGGCATTCAAGGCCGATAACAGCCCAAAATCTTTTTGTTGAATGACATATGCCCAGTTTTTGCCGGAGAGATATTCAGCCAGGTATTCCTGTTCAGGCTGACCCTCTGTAGGGATCATGATGGTTTTTTTCCCCAGCATCAGCAGATCCATCACCGAACTATAGCCGGAACGACTGATGACTATCTCCGCGGCGCAAACCAGCCGGTTCAGTTCAGCAGCAGGTAAATGATTGTAGACTTCAACGCCCGGAGGATATTCCGGCGTTTCTGTGGCAGCAGGTAAACCCCTTACCAGGGTCAGTTTGCCCTTATAAGCAGGTAAGTCCTTCCATATTATTTGTTCCAGTATACCACGCTGCGGTTCGGGCCCGGATAATATAACGAGTACCGACCCCGGCACAACGGGTTCCGGCAGTTTTTTAAAACGGGTCAGGCAACCGGTATAACGTAAATCGACAAATGGCAGGGGGGTGGGGTGCGACAAAAGACCTGCCAGTGAATAGTTTCGCACAAAATCCGGGACCCAGCAAATCGTGAATTTCCTGATATACCGGTAATGGATATTCATCAGGATGGCATCAACGATGCGTCCAAAGGAACTGGGGATATACAATTGGTGGCATACTAAGACCGACCGGATATTCGGGTGATGAAGACCGTAACGATTGTCGGAAATCACCCCATCCAGCTCTTCACGAGCCTGAAACCTGTTTAACCAGCCCCTTTCACGATTGATTTGCATCAATATCTTTGGAATCTGCAAAATAATTTTGCGGATCGTCTGTCTCCCGTTGCGGCCATATTGGATCCGGTATCCTTGCAATTCAACGACCCGCAGCGATGGAAATTCGTCCTGCAGGAGTTTTTTCTGGGCACCATCTGCCGCCAGGATAACCTCGCAGTTATTGACTATCAGCTCATTAATTATTGGAATACAACGCGTTGCATGACCAAGACCCCAGTCAAGCGGAGCTACAAGAATTTTTGGTCTTTTTTCGGCCATATGGTTCTGTTTTCGCCAGTGATGCTAAAAATGGGAATAAAATTTGTGGGACAAAATAGTTACTTTAGCAGGAAGACATCCATGAAAAAGCTACATCCGCTATTGATATTGCTCTTATTAATGATCAGCATTGTAGCCGCCAGTTGCAGTTCGGGTAATCATTTCGGTGGTTCCAGTAAAAAATGTGGTTGTGGCGTTAATAAGGGCATGGTCGGATATTAAAATCTAATTGAATGAAAACTCCTAACAGAGATTTGCTTGTTCTTGTGAAAGATGAATTTGCCAGTGAGCAGTTCATGGAGCAGGAACTGGAGCAACTAAACGATCTGCTCTTCCACTACGAGACGATGGACAGCTTCAGCACCGCGCACGAAGTGTTTGACATGAACAAGTACCGGATTATCCGCAAACAAAAGATGCTCTGTGAAATCGCCCGCCTTTCTGAATTAAAGCCCTTCGTATTTCTTTGTAATAAGAATTAAACTCGCCCCTTTCTCAGCTGTTCAGCATCAATGGCATAACCAGCATAAGCAGCTCTTCATTTTCATCCTGCTCAACCGGTTTCAGGATACCCGCCTTGGTAGGTGTTGATAATTCCATCTTGATTTCATCTGAATCAGTAGCCCCCAGCATTTCAATCAGGAATCTTGCGTTGAATGCAATGGTGAGGTCTTCCCCATCATACTGGCACTTCATCCGCTCGTTGCCCTCAAATGAAAAATCTATGTCCTGCGCGGCCAGTTGCAGCTCACTGCCCTGGATATCCAGCACCACCTGGTTTGTACTCTTATTGCTAAAAATACTCACCCGCTTCAGGGCACTCTGAAAATCCACGCGGTTAATCGTCAACCGGTATGGGTTGTCGGCGGGGATCACCACTTTGTAGTCGGGGAATCTTGCGTCTATCAGCCGGCAGCTCATTTGGGTGGTACCGTGCTGAACAAACAAATGGTTGTTGTTATAGTTAACAACGATCTCGTCTTCATTGGCCGGCAGCGCGGTTTTGAGGAGGTTGAGCGGTTTTTTGGGAACAATCAGGTTATCTGTTTTGGGACAACTCACTTCCTTTCTTTTATAACGGACCAGCCGGTGCGCATCCGTGGCTACAAACTGGAGACCCTTACTGTCCATTTCCAGGAACACACCCGTCATGGCCGGGCGAAGATCATCGTTGCTGACTGCGAAAATGGTTTTATTAATGGCAGTGAGCAGGCCTACGGAGCTGATGGTAAAAGAAGTGGTATCATCGGCAGCGGGCTCCTTGGGGAAATTATCGGGATTTTCACCCATTACTTTATACTTCCCGTTGTCGCTCGTGATTTCTACCGCAAAATGTTTGTCGATGTTAAATGTCAGCGGTTGATCGGCTAGGTTTTTCAAAGAGTCGATCAAAATCCTGGCGGGGATGCAAACTCTTCCGCTATCACGTGCTTCTACTTCAAGCTGCACTTTCATCACCGATTCCAGGTCGGTTGCTACCACAGTCAGTTTGTTCTTCTCCACTTCAAAAAGAAAATCTTCGAGGATGGGTAATACCGTGTTGGCATTGATCACACCACTGATCTGCTGTAACTGCTTCAACAAAGCCGATGAGGAAACAATGAACTTCATGAAAAGGGTTCTTTCCGGCGAAACTACTGATTTTTAACTAATGCCCAAGAGAATGATCCCAAGTTGCCCTGGCAGGTAGTTAATTGTTAATTTCCTGTGATTAAGACTGATGCACAACCACCGACCCGCTGTTTGACGCTAACTGCGTTTGTAAAGCATCGTTGTGTGTATATTTGAAACCTTTTCAGCAATGATCCGCCGGCAGCAACTCGGCAGGGAACAAGCCCTGCAAAAAATCAGGCAATATTGTGCCTACCAGGAACGATCCCATGCGGAAGTCCGGGAAAAACTCTACTCCTTCGGGTTATGGACAAAAGACGTGGAATTTATTATTTCCCAACTCATAGAAGAAGACTACCTGAATGAAGAGCGTTTCGCTACCGCGTTTGCGGGGGGTAAATTCCGCATGAAATCCTGGGGAAGGGTAAGGATCAGGCATGAACTGAAACAAAAAAGAGTCAGCGAATACTGTATCAAGAAAGCCCTCCGGGAAATTGATGAAGCCGACTACCTCAGCCGGCTGGAAAAACTCGGCACTGAAAAATGGGAAAGCCTGAAATCCGAAAGAAATATTTTCATCCGTAAAAGAAAGGTACAGGATTACCTGCTGCAAAAAGGCTATGAAGCGGACCTGGTGGGCAAACTGCTGACTGAAATCAACAAAAAAGAAAAATGATGATGCACAGCACGATGTAGCGGTGGTCACTTTTTATGTAACAGGTATTGTTTAACCATACACCATTGAAAGTTAAAGCAGCATTTGATTTTACTTCTGATCGATAAAGGCAGAATATCCAAAAAGTATAAAACTGAACATAGAGTGTGCGGAAGCGGACAATTGGTAACATCAAAAAAAAATCAACTGGTTGATTATTAGCATGTAAAAAACAGGCACTTTTTTGGGAACAGCTCTGCTA
>DATJYH010000404.1:0-5584 GCA_035499675.1 Puia sp. | reverse complement strand
TGGAACGGGCGGATGTTCAGCAGCTTTTTTATGCTGGCTGGTCTGTTGAAGGTCATTGACCTGTTTGAAAAATTCATCCCGGGCAGTTTGCAGATGCATGGCCCGGAGATTGGGGATACAAAATAGTTCGAGCGAATCGTTCAACAGCCGGCTTTTTACAAAATGGTACACCATGCCGTCGATCTCCACTTCCCCATTCACCCGTTCAAACTCTAATCCGCTGTTGTAATAAGGCAGATGGGTGAGGGGTATCCTGAATGAAATGAGATCATTGGGAGCATACTGACCTCTGTCCAGTTGAGCCTCGAGCGCCGCGTTGGAAACATCTTCCAGGTAAGCGGTCATCAACCGGTAACCAAACCAGTTGAACAGCAGCATGACCAGCAAAAAGATGGATAGGGTCTTTCTCAATTTTTATATTTTTTCTTGTTTAACCGGTTGTTGGGACGAATATATATGGCTGCCGTATCCCTGTTCGGCAACCTGTTTCGCCCGCGGCTGATAGGTGCTGAGATCCCGGGGAGTCAGCGCACCCAGTCCATCCACGTACCGGTTGTACATGCAAAAAGCGGCCGCGATCAATACCGTATCATGGATATCGCGGTCGCTCGCACCTTCATTTCTTGCCTGTTCGATGTCTGCCGCTGTGACCGCCTTACCACTCTGCTGTACTTTTGACGCGATATTCAACAGCGCCTTCAATTTTTCAGAAATCGCGGCATGTTGGTATTCTGTCCTCACCTGCTGAACCAGGTCCTCATCACCATCCAGGTAGTGACAGGCAATGGCGCCATGGGATTGGTGACAATAAAAGCAATCATTCAGGTAAGAAACGCGGGTTGCGATAAGCTCACGTTCCGCGGGACTCAATCCCTCCTTGTCCCGCAGTAAAACATTGGCGAGATCACTAAGCGGAACGGCGGTTTCGGGACGGAAGGCCATCAATCCCCTGATACCGGGGAGGCTGTTGTGAACATCGATGTAGGGCATAGTGTGAATTTGTCTGGTTAAAATGCTGAATAAAAATACTGTTATGATTTACAGATGAACAGCCGTTTTGCTCAGGGCTGTCTCCGCAAGCCGCGTTCCCTCTATCCTTGCCCGTATCTTATCAAAAGCAATGTCCCTGGCGGTGGAGCGGTCATCTGCAAATGGTGAAAACCCGCAATCATCCGTGGTGCCGAGCTGGTGCACGGGAATCACCGTGGCCGCTTCCAGGATGGTTTCCATGATCTCAGCCGCTGTTTCCACACGCGGATCCAGCACATTGGTCACACCCAGAAAAACGGTTTGATGTGGCTGCAGGTGTTCTTTGATGGAAGCGAGCACCGCGGGCTTGTCTTTTTCTGCAGCATATTCAAGATAAAAGCGACTGGCCTTCAACTGGAACAATAAGGGTAACAGGCTGGCATAATCGATATCAGCGCTGTGGGTGGAATCATGGTCGCCACCGGGGCAGGAATGAACGCCGATCCGCCGGCGCTCCACATCGGTAAACCGGTCCAGCACCTGGTTGTGAAGGTCGATGAATGATTGTAACAATCCACCGCTGGGATCCAGTTTCAATGCCAGCCTGGCTTCGGTAAAATCGATTTGCACATTGTACGCGCCGGCCTCCAGGCTTTTCCGGATATCTGCCTCGGCTTCCTTCAGGAGGTCCTGCATAAATTGTTCCCGGGAATATCCATCCAGTCCATTTTGCGGATAAAGCAGGCTCATGGCGGAGATGGAGATCACGGCCTGTTTCACCGGCAGGTTGGTCAGTTGCCTGGCTTTTTCGAGATAGGCGCTGGCATAGGTCTGGTAGCGGAAAGGACCGCCTGTAATCGTCGGCAATTGCCGGGTATGGCCGTCGGCGAAGGGAATAACCACTCCATGCGGATCCAACTGTTTCATCCCGGCAATGGGGTAGGTGGCAAAGCTGGGCTTGGTTTGTTCCCCATCCGAAATAACGGGTGACCCGGTGGCTTCAAAACGTTTAATGGTATCCGTGAGTGCGGCTTCGAACAGCTGGTTCAGTCCCCTGTCATCAAGTTCACCGGCGGTATGGGCCTGTATGCCCAGGATCAGTTCAATGGGGCGGGGAATACTTCCGATTGGTTCCGTTTGAATTTTCATAAAAATTTTTTTTTGAATGAATGAATGGTTGCTCTCATACCGGCACGGAACAAACGCTGCTGGCTGACAAGGGCTCAGTCATTTGTGCAGGTCAAAATCAATATAGCCTTCCTCCGCCCTCCATTTTGCCCGACTGATATAATACTGCCTGTCCTGCGGCGCCCATGTAGCAAGCCCGTCTACGTAACGGTTGTACATGCAGAAAGCAGCTGCAATGAGGACCGTGTCGTGGATTTCCCGGTCGGTGGCGCCCCGTTCCCTTGCCTGTTCAATTTGCGCGGGGGTAACAAGTTTTCCACTTTGTTGGACACTGGCGGCGATGGCCAGCAATGCTTTCATTTTGTCGGATACGGCCGTGGCCTGGAAATTATACTTAACGGCATCGATGTCTTCCATGCTGCATTGCAGGTAGTGCTGTGCAAGTCCACCATGGATATGCTGGCAGAAAAAACAATCGTTCAGGTGGGAAACGTAGGTGCCGATCAATTCGCGCTCTCCGCGGGAGAGTGTGTTGTCGTCGTCGCGGAGGAGAATTTCCGCCAGTTCGTTGAGCGGCTTTGCTGTTTCAGGCCGGAAGGCCATCGGGCCCCTGATACCTGCAAGTCCTTCTTCAAATTGAATATGTGGCATACATTGATTTTTTTATACTGTTGGTTGTGGTGCTACATAGCCTTTTTCGGCCATTCTTTTGCCCATTTCTTCATAGGCCGCCGGGTTGGTGGGTGTCCAGCTCGCCAGTCCGTCCACGTACCGGTTGAACATGAAAAGGTAGCTGCAATCAACACGGTATCGTGGATTTCGCGGTCGCTGGCGCCAAAGGCTCTTGCCGGGCTGATATCCTCCGGCAATACTTCGGTGCCCGACAACTGTACCTTCCCGGCGATGCGCAGCAGCGCCCTCAGCTTGTCGGTTATGGGTGCGGTATCGATGTTATCCAGTACCTGGTCCACCACGTTTTTTTCTTCGCTGAACAGGCAACGGGCGGCCGCGGCATGACTGTTCATACAAAACATACAGTGATTCCTCGACGATACATAGGCAGCCATGAGTTCCCGGTCCGCCTCGCTGATCGGCGAGTCTCCCCTCAACAATGCCTGCGCCAGGTCGTACAAAGGCCTGCCTGTTTCGGGCCGGAACATGGCGAGGCTTCGTATGCCCGGGACAGCTTCTGGTAGTTTGATATGAGCCATGGTTCAATTTTTTTTTATTAGTCCACCGCGAGTGCCGTTTCATCAGACGGCTTCGCGAGCCAGGTGGCCACGAGGCCGACCAGGAAAATAAATGAGAAAATAAAAATGGCATTGCCATACCCGTTCAGGAAGTTGACCAGGGCGCCGATAAAAAAAACGACCGTAGCCGTGAACAACCGGCCGATGTTAAAACAGAACCCGGTAGCGGACGCACGCACCACCGTAGGGAAGAGCAGGGGTATGTACACCGCCAGCGCGCCCTGGCTGATACCAAAGAAAGCAGCCAGCAGCGCGATCTCCGCAAAGCTGAGCACCGAAATGGAGTGGTTGAGTTTGAATACCACAAAACAGAGCGTAAAACAGGCGGCGAAGCACATCATCATCGTATTCCGAAGTCCTATGGCGTTCACAATCCATCCCGAAAAAAAACTTCCAGTCAGCCCGCCGGCGGCGAGGATCATCATGGCCAGGCCTCTTTGCCGGTCGGCGTTTTCGGCGGTAGCCAGGCTTTGTACCCAGGTCGGCGTCCAGGAAAAAATTGCCCAGAGACCGATCAGCATCGCCCCAAAAATGACAGAGCCCGAGAAAATATCTTTCCGGTACACTGCATCAAACAGCCGGGATTGTCCCGATGCTGTTCCGTTCCGGGACATCTTCCTGCTTTCATTCCATTTGGCCGGTTCGGGAAGGATGAAAAGTGATATAGCGGCAATGATCAGGGGAATAAAACCCAGTTGAAAGGCGCCATGCCAATTGGGTACCAGATTATTGATGGCGCCTGCCGCAAAAAAGCCTACCGGGATCGCCACAGAAAGAATGCCCAATGCCACGGCTCTTTTTTTATCGGGCCAGCATTCGGACACGAGGATGGTGGTGGTCACCAGCACGCCCCCGATACCGAATCCCGTCATGAACCGGGCAAGACTTACCAGCGGCCAACCCGGCAAAACCGCCGTCAGCACTGCGAAGAGTCCGTAACAGGCGGTACTGCACACAAAAGATTTGCTCCGCCCGATGCGATCAGCGATCAGGCCCCAGGTAAAGCCACCAAACATCCAACCAAAGATGAACAGTGAGTTGATATAGGCACTAACCTTGTTCATGGTATCTTCTGTTACGGTTCCGAGCAGGTCTTTTACCGCCACCGGCAGGTATACGGACATCAGCATCGAGAAAATGCCGCCAAAGAGCGTACTGACAAAGCAAAGTATAAAAATGACCGGCAGGCTGACCTTCCTGTTTTCAGCCGTGGCAGCGGACTTCCATGCGTTATCACGTTGATGCATACCTGTTAGTTTAAGAAAGCTTCCCTGCCAGGTCCTTTTTCAGGTGATCATATCCCTGTGGCAGCCGGTTATACCCATGCTGATGAAGCCGTTCGCCCAACGCCTGGTAAAATTCCGGCCGGGTGGGCGTTACGGTCGCCAGTCCATCCACATAGCGGTTGTACAGGCAAAACAGCGCGGCGATCAACACCGTATCATGAATTTCAATATCTGTAGCACCGGCCTCCCGGGCCGCCAGGATGGAGCCATCGGTAACGTTTTTGCCCCCCTCCTGTACCTGCGCTGCAATCCGGAGCAAGGTCTTCATTTTTTTACTTACCGGGGCCGTCCCGATGTCCTGTTTTACTTTTTCCGCGGTGTCTGATTCGCCGAGCAGCACACTGGCTGCAGCCGTATGCGCGGCGGTGCAAAACCTGCACTGGTTGCGTGACGACACCACCGTTGCAATCAGTTCCCTTTCAGCTTCCGTTAAAGTGGATGGACCGCGGAGCAGGACCTGTGTCAACTCGCGAATCGGTTTGGCGCTGTCTTGCCGGTATTCGAGCAGGCCCGTAATGCCGGGCAGGTGCTCTTCCAGTGGAATATAAGGCATGTTGTTCCTGTTGATGTTGTGTTGACGATCTGTCATCGGGGGCATCAGCGATGTTTCGCTGTTTCCCGGTCGATCGGTTGTTGGCAGATGGGGGAGGTCAGTATTCAGGCAATTGTATCGGGAGGCCGTTCCGCGGTCAATTTATAACGGTATACTATACCCGTATTAACAGGGGGATATGTTTGTGAGGTCGCGAACCCGGGTTGGTAAAGATAAATCGGTTCGGTGATGGTACAGACGTCTGTCGTGAAATTTTTCGAAACATTGGCATGCGAGCCCGTTTTCTTTCCCCGGCCATTCTGCTGTAGGTCATTGACCAGTTTAAAAAATTCGTCTTTGGCCGATTGCAGTTTCATGGCCATCTGATCGGGGATGCAAAGCAACTCCACCGAATCGTT
>DATJYH010000403.1:0-3660 GCA_035499675.1 Puia sp. | reverse complement strand
TTGCGCTGGAAGCCGCCTCAACCGGTGATTCCCTGGCAGGGCGTAAAGACCTGCAGCGAGTTCGGGCCAAGCCCGGTACAACCCAAACCGGTTCCCTTCCTTATGCTGACAAAAGATTTTCTGGTGCCGGCGGAACCGATGGGGGAGGACTGTTTATACCTAAACGTGTGGACGGCTGCCGCCTCCGCCCATGAGAAAAGGCCTGTGCTGCTGTGGATTTACGGAGGAGGATTCAATACCGGTGGTGCAGCTGCGCCCGCTTATGATGGATCCGCTATGGCAGCGAAGGGATGCGTGTTTGTTTCATTCAACTACCGGTTGGGTATTTTTGGTTTTTTTTCGCATCCTGAATTGTCGCGGGAATCGCCCACGCATAGTTCGGGCAACTATGGACTGCTCGACCAGATTGCGGCGTTGAAGTGGGTCCATGAAAACATCGCGGCTTTTGGGGGAGATCCGGGCAATGTTACCATCGCGGGGCAGAGTGCCGGATCCATGAGTGTCAACTGCCTGCTGGCCTCACCGCTTGCCAGGGGACTATTCCATCGCGCCATCGCGGAAAGCGGGACGCTGGTAACGAATGGATCTTTTATCAGTATGCCCACGCTCTCGAAGGCGGAGCAGGCGGGCATGGATGCGGCGAAGCGCCTGCATGCCGCATCGATAGAAGACCTGAGAAAAATCTCCGCTCATGATCTGTTTCTGGACGTGATCCGCTTTTTTGGGCCGGTGATTGACGGATATGTATTACCCCAATCTATACCCGAAATATACGCCGCGGGCAAACAGGCGCACCTGCCTTTGCTGACGGGATGGAACGGCGATGAGGGCATGGTGCTGAGCATCAAAACAAAGGAGGCGTATACACGATACATAACGGATAAATATGGTCAACAGGCTGCGATCCTGCTGAGATGGTATCCGGCTGCTTCTGATTCGGGTGCTGCCATGTCGCAGTTGGCCATGAGCCGCGACAGGCTGGTGGCCATGCCACATTACGAGTGGGCGACCCTTGAAGCGGATGCAGGCAACAGACAGGTATTTGTTTACAATTTTACCCGCAAACCCCCGCGCCCGGAAGGGGAGGAAAAAAATTACGGAGCTTTTCATACCGCTGAAATTCCCTATGCCCTGGATAATTTAAGCATCGTGAAACGTCCCTGGCAGGAAGTTGACCATACACTCGCAACGATGTTATCTGCATACTGGATCAACTTTGCAAAAACAGGGAATCCCAATGGCGATCATCTCCCGTACTGGCCCGCATATAACAACGACGGTAAGAACATCATGATCCTGGATGAATCACCTGCGGCCATGCCGCTGCCCAACCAGGCAGCGCTGGATTTTTTTAAACGCGAGATGGGAATTGAAAAGTGATGACTGGATTTATCCTTAAAATCGGTTATACTCGACCGATAGAATCAATCAGTCAGCAATGCCGGCGCGACGATCTGCCGAGACCCAGGTCGGTAAGGGTTAATGCTTATTCGTATTTTTACGAGAATAAATGAGTGCTTTCGCGCTAGGTAGTAAACAACGAGTGGATTACTTTTGATCTATCCAATACCAATGAAATAAGCCATATCCGAAAAACCAGCCTGAGATCCCTATTCCGTCCAGAAAAGAATTAAAATCCAGGTTCTTTGAGAAACCCCTGAGTAAAATTGGGGGTTTTTTCGTATTTTGGTGGCTCAAGGATCTGTACCATGAAAAGCTGCCATATACTCCTGTTCCTGGCCATTGTTGTTTCTCACTGTGCATTGGCCCAGCGTACCAATCCCAACCCGGTTCACTGGGATTTTTCCATACAAAAAGTAGACCCCAATACCTTTGAGCTGCACATGACAGCCAGTATTCAAAGCGGGTGGCATATTTATTCCCAATACAATGAAGGGGGCCCAGGCCCGGCAACCATCAGTTTCAAAAGAAACCATCTCCTGTTCCGTACCTCGGAGCCAAGGGAAATCGGCAAGCCCGAACACATCGAGGAGTCCCTGTTCGATGCAAGGGTATTTGCTTTCTCAGAAAGAGTGGATTTTGTACAGGCATTGTTCCGCAAAAAAGACCGGCCCACGACCGTCAGTGGCAAAGTAAAATTTATTGCCTGCAACGGCAGTCTCTGTCTTCCGCCAAGGGAAGAACCATTTGCGATTCAGATCGACTAACACAATGTCTCTTTGGGCTGGCGCATCTCATCTTCAAAATAACAAGTACAGCAATGCCACCGCGGCAGCGGTCATCAGGATCAGCGTGGTAAATCCAAGCAGGTTGGACAGCGCCGAGTTGGTATTCTCCTTCATGATTTTTTTATTATTCCCGATATGGAGAATGATCGCAATCAGTACGGGCGCTGTGAGACCATACAAAATGGCCGAATACAGGAGTGCCTTGATGGGGCTGATGCCGAGAAAATCGAGGGAAAGTCCCACCATCAGTGACAGGATTACGGACATATAAAACGATTTTGCCTGGGGAAACAATTTGTCCAGCCCTTCCGTCCACCCAAATGTTTCAGCGATCATGTATGACTGTGACCCTGCCAGCACAGGCAAAGCAATCAATCCCGTGCCCAGTACTCCCAGGGCGAAGGTCAGGTGGGTAAGGCTGCCTGTCAACGGCTCCAGCGCCCTGGCAGCCTCATTGATCGTATCAATTTGCCGGACGCCCGAATTGTACAGTATGCTTCCCGCAGTAAGAATGATAAAGAACATGACCAGGTTGGAGAGAAACATCCCGATGTTTACATCAGTACGCATGTCTGAGAGTACCCGCTTGTTGACAACGACCTGTTTCTTTTTATGAGACATGTCCTCAACCTCCATGGTGGCCTGCCAAAAAAATAAATAAGGAGAAATGGTGGTGCCAAGCAGCGCCACAAGCAGGGATATGAAGTCCTTGTTGAATTGAATGGTTGGCACAAAAGTATTTTTTAATACCATTCCCCAATCCTGTTTCACCGTAAAGGGCACGATCATATAGAGCAACAGCGACAGGCAGAGCCATTTCAGGATACCTGCAATTTTCCGGTAAGGATATTTTATGATGATGAACATGAGCAGGGCGGTGAAGAAGACAGAAAAGGCGTTAGTAGGTATGGTCGGGAAAATCATATTGGCAACGGCACCCATGCCCTGGATATCTGCCCCGATATTGAGGGTAATGGCAGGAAAACTGAACAGCATCATAATGTACAATAAGGCTTTTGGATAATGCTGTTTTAAGGTAGAAGTCAGTCCCTGCGAAGTAGTCAACCCGATCCTGGCACACATCTCCTGGATGGCTGCCATTAGTGGAAAGGTAAGCAGTGCGGTCCAGAGGGTGGCAAGCCCAAAGCGCGCACCGGCCTGCGAATAGGTGGCAATACCCGATGGGTCATCATCGCTGGCGCCGGTTACCAGTCCCGGCCCCAGGATTCCAAGCCATTTTCTACCTGTCGCTGCGAGTTTTGTGAACCTGTTCACGGAAATGATAAAACCAAGTTTGATGATGCTTGCATCCGGCCATAGGTCCAGGCCGGTTCTTCAAATTAACCATAATTTCGGCCAGGCATAAAGAAAGTTTTCAACGTCCGTTGAAAAAATGAGCCGCAGGTGTTTGATCGATGAGGACTGGGAAAAACGAGTAGTAGGAATCCACGAAAATGAAAGAAGCGGAGGG